>CAUZVF010001183.1:0-2508 GCA_963582955.1 Planctomycetota bacterium | reverse complement strand
CGGCCGTTGCTTTTTGTGAACAAATCTCGATTCCGGTCGTGGTGGGCGTCGTCAAGCCGATCATCCTGTTGCCGGCGGCGCTGGCCAGTGGTTTGTCACCGGATCAGTTACAGGCGCTGGTGACGCACGAACTGGCACACATCCGCCGTTTCGATTTGATTGTGAATCTGCTTCAGCGGCTGATCGAATCCGTGCTGTTTTTCCACCCGGCCGTGTGGTTCGTCAGCCGCCGTGTCAGCGTTGAACGCGAGAACGCTGCTGACGACATGGTGCTCGCTGCCGGTTGGCAGCGGGCCAATTACGCCGATGCCTTGGTTCGCATGGCCGAACTCTCGTCAGCTCTTCGCAACACGAGAGTCGCCAATCCAGCCGCAGCGCTGGCTGCATCGGGAGCCAACACGTCCGATTTCAAACGTCGCGTTCTTCGGTTGCTCGAAGCAAGTGACCAGTCAAAGTTCCGTTTGACACGCCGCGGTGTTCTACTGTTTGTCACCATGTGCGCCGCCTTATTGATCATGGCAATGGTGCAAGCGAACAACAAGAATGGCAGCGACGACTCCGATTCGCGAGAGACAAACCGACCCATGGACGGGCCGAAGTCGACTGTGCGCGCACTCGAACCGCCGAGTGCGGGAGAAGTAGCCGCGCCCGCTACGAAGCGGCCGCGTTTTGTGTTGTCCGTCGAATTGCGTCACGCAAAGAGCCAGCCGATCGGCGAGCATGTGATGCGGTTGGTGTCCCCGGGAAGCTCCTTTCCTAGTATGCTATTGATGAAATCTGGAGATCGATTCGAAGTGGATTTTCAATCTGCCGGACAAGTCGGCGTGCTGCTGATCGACATTCCCGGTTTCACTCCGACGAATACGCCCGAATTCACCGTGGGGCCGGAGTTAAAACCCATCGTTGTCGAATTGGAACCAGCCGTTCCTGTTCGCATAACGGGTACCGTTAAGAATGCCGACGGGAAACCGCTGCCTGGCGCACGAGTGCGCGTGCGGCGCATCTTCTATGGCACAAACACGCAATTGCCATGGGGTGCCGAGACATCGACCGACGCCGAGGGCCGGTTTGGGTTGAAACATCTCCGTGCCGGCGAAGTGGTCTCGATCGCTGTCGATAAGGAAGGTGTCGGCCAGCATGAGACGAAACCTTTTGAGATTGGCAAGCAAGCAAAACCGATCGAACTGGCGGCAATTCGGTTGGGCGTTAGCGATCAAGAAGTTTCCGGCCACGTCAAGGGTTTCGGCCATGTGCGCATCAAGGATCTCACGGTTTCGCTTGTCGGCCAGCCGCGCCGCAAAACGAAGACTGATGCCAAGGGCCATTTCAACCTCACTGGTCTCCCGAACGGCTGGCTGCAACTGTTGCTCACAGGGCCCGACGGCAGCCAGAGGCGTCGCCGCGTGATCGCCGGTTCGCAAGATGTCGTTTTATACGTACCGCTAAAAATGCCATCTGGCCGACCCGAATATCAGTTGTCCGTCGAACTGAAAACCAGCGATGAAAAGTTGCCGGCGAACGCCAGCTATTACGTGCTCGATTTGACGGACAAACGATGGAGGCAATCCGGCGGCTTCGGCGGAAAGCGTCGACGACAAATTGGTATGAACGTTGAATTGCGGGCGCTTGCAGATCATCGAATCGCGCTGATGGTATTGGCGGACGGCTACGCGAAGCCCAAACCGATTAACATCAACTTCACAACAGGAAAGCCCCGGCCGATCGTCGTATCGCTCCGTGCCGCAACGATGGGTACGTTGCGCGGACGCGTCATCGATGGATCAGGCAAGCCCGTTGCCGGCGCAAAGATTGGCATGTCTCGCATGCTGGCGGCCGGAGTGCGATCTGAACCGTGGAAGTATCGAATGAATACTATGCACGTGACGGATGCCGAAGGACGTTTCGAGCTATCAGGGATTCACCAAGGATCTCACGTCGCCATCTATGTGAACAAAACCGGCTACGCTGGATTGTGGTCCGACCGCGTGACGTTCGGCAAATCCGCGGAAGTCACTCTGCCCGATTTGAAGCTTCGCAAAGCCACGCGGCAACTGAAAGGCCGCGTTGTGAACGCGGACGGTCAACCGATTGCCGGAGCCACCGTGTTCGTGCATGACTTCGCCCAACAGCAGACAACAACAGACGCCAACGGTCGTTTTCAACTGGATGGGGTCCCAAACGGAAACCTAAGCCTTGCGACGTGCGCCTTCGGCTTCAAACGTAACACGAGACTTCTCAGTGCAGACGAAACCACGGAACAGTTCGTCGTCAAACTCGAACGCGATCCCGATCAGCCTGTGCCGATCCGGAATATTCGGTCAAAGCCAAGAAAAGATACGCGAGAAGATAGGCAAGACAGTCCCGCTTCCAGTTTCAATAAGAAGTTGCTGTTGCCGCCACGAAATGGACAAGCGCTGAGTAAGAGGATTCAAGAAGCAGCGAACCCGAGCATAGCCGATGGCCTCGTGAGCAAGGCCGTCCAGGAGAAAGCGACGAGAGACGCCAAAC
>CAUZVF010001182.1:0-2510 GCA_963582955.1 Planctomycetota bacterium | reverse complement strand
CAAGTAGCATCCCGGAATACGGCTCACTGGGGTAGGGATAGTTCACCGCCAATTTGAATGGCCAGACCGTTTGAAACATGTAGAGAGTGTAAGTCACGACGGCGTTTGCGATGCGCGAAGAAAATGGAATCTCGTCTAGACTCGCCAAATAGCCCTCAGTCCTTTGTCCGACAATCGCGATGCAGGAAAATGCCAATGTCAGAACAATGAAAGGAGCTTTCTCGAGCAGAATCCGTCGCCAGCAAACGGGAACTTGTGGCAAATCGGTCTCAGTCATTTGACTTCCGTCGTGTTTTGCCACAAGCCGGATGCGACGCAGTGGCCAAACGTCAAGAATTATCAACAGAAACGGCAACGTGACCAGCATCTGTTTCGACATCAAGCTGCAAGCGAAGGCAAGCGCCGACGCCGCGAGCCAGATTCGTTTCTCGCGGTGCGTGTACCGCACGTATGCGAGAATCGCTACGAATCCGAAAAACGCACTCAGGACGTCTTTTCGTGAGGAAACCCAAGCGACGGGCTCGACGTGCAGCGGGTGGATCGCGAACAAGAGCGCCACCAACATGCTCCGTGTGATCGTGCCCGTCATCTGGAATAGCGCAACATAAAGAAGCAGTGAATTCGCAAGGTGAATCAGCAAATTCGTTGTGTGGAATCCTCCTGCGTTCCTTCCAAACAATTCCGCGTCCAGGAAATAAGACAGCCAGACCAATGGATGCCATGCCCCCATCCTCGTCGTCGAGAATGTCCAACGGACGTCATCCCATGTGAATCCGTCCCACAACCGTGAGTTGTCGGCAACATAGACACCGTCGTCGAAATTGACAAAGTCGAAGTTGCGAACCTGCGCGAACACAAACACGGTTGCCGACACAATCAATGTCACACTCAGAGCGTGCAGTTTCATTACTGGTGCTTTACGAAATTTTGCGGCTGCTACTTTTTGTGTTGCGGGACTAGACGTTAAGATACTTCCACGTCTGGAATAGTCACTGTTGGTTTTGTGTGTGAAGAATTGCCGCGTTGTGTTTTCGGTGGCAACTCGCCGTAATTCTGAACGTAGCCGACGGAATTGGCGAATTGCAATCCTTGACACACATTTCGGGCATTGCCTACGATGCGTGGTCCAATCGATGGCCAGCAATTCTGCTTAACGGTCGGCCTTACTGAAAACCGCTGAATGCTGGCGGTTGCAATAAGCGTAAACTCAATTTGATTCAATGGATACGGTGACGAGTCATGGCAGTTCCCAAGCGAAGAAAATCAAAGTCGGAAAGCCGAAAGCGTCGCAGCCACAACGCGGTCAGGCCGATTCAGCTTTCCTACTGTCCTCAATGTGGTACGGCAGCGCCCAGCCATGTTGTTTGTCCGAACTGTGGCTTTTATCAGGGCCGAACGGTCGTCGAGACCGAGGGATAAGGCGACATGCGAATTGCGTTGGACGCCATGGGTGGCGATCATGCTCCCGATCCGATCATCGAAGGCGCAATCGCCGCACTCGAAGCGGATGCGGAACTCGAAATTGCGCTCGTTGGTGAACGGCATTCGATCGAGCGACTGCTCGAAAGTTACGGATATTCTGGCGGCCGCATCGATCCGATCCCGTCAGACGGCGTCGTCCAAATGGATGAAAAGCCGACCGAAGCGCTCCGCAGGAAACCGAACTGTTCGATCGCCGTTTGTTGGAAACTGATGGCTGGCCGGAAAGTTGACGCAGTCGTCAGTGCCGGAAACACGGGAGCTGTCGTTGCGGCTGGCTTGCGGACCCGATTGTTTCTGAAAGGTGTGAAGCGACCGGCGATTGCCGTGGCCTTGCCGACGATGAAGGGCCGGTCGGTCTTGCTGGACGTCGGTGCGAATCCGGCCGCTCGGCCCGAACATCTGGTGCAGTACGGAGTTATGGGTGAAGTCTATGCTCGCGAAGTGTTCGGCATCGAAAGCCCAAAACTTGGATTAATGAACATCGGCAGCGAGGAATCAAAAGGCAACGACCTCTATCGCGAGGCGCACTCACTGCTAAGCGAAAGCCGGTTGAAAGACCAATACGTGGGAAATATTGAGGGGCGAGGGCTCTACCAAGGCGATGCCGACGTGCTGATTTGCGAGGGCTTCGTTGGTAACGTCGTGCTGAAGGTCAGCGAAGGCATGGCTGAATACATGATGAAGACATTTGCCAGCGAGATATTGGGATCGTTGGATTCTGAACGTCAGGCGGCAACTCAGGCATTTCAAAACCTCGCAAAGCGTTATCAATACAACGAGGAAGGCGGTGCGTTGTTACTCGGCATCGATGGAATTTGCATCATCGCACACGGTTCCAGCAACGCGCTTGCCGTCACTAACGCTTTGAAAGTTGCGGTGCAGTTTCAGGATCGCGACATCAACTCGCAGATTTGTGCCCAACTCGAGCAACCGGTTGCCATCTAGGTGGGCTGTCAAGTTTGGGGTTTAGGTCGTTTAACGGCGAGCCGCGGGCGACGGCGTGTCTGGAAACACCGTCGCCTGCGGCT
>CAUZVF010001181.1:0-2513 GCA_963582955.1 Planctomycetota bacterium | reverse complement strand
GCTCTCGTACCGTGTCGATTCCAAATGGAACACTCGTGCTTTGGGCGGCCGTGAACTCGACGAACAGCTCGAAAAGCTGGAACGAGAACTCAACCAACTCGACGAAGCCGTCGTCTTGGGAAACTTCATCGGCAAGGACGAGGAAAAGAAACGGCTGGCAGCACGCCTTGCCGCGGTCAAAAAAGAATACTCCGCCATTCCACGGGCCATGGCCGCTGAAGACGGGCAGGCCGAAGATTTGCAGGTTTTCTTGCGAGGCAATCATCTGACGCGTGGACAACTCGCGCCGCGCGGCTTTCCACGCATTCTGAGCGGAAACCAACGAAAGCCACTCGGCAAGTCAACGAGCGGACGCCGCGAATTGGCCGAATGGCTAACACGATCCGATCATCCGCTGACGGCACGAGTGATGGTCAACCGCATTTGGCAAGGGCATTTTGGACATGGACTTGTCCGCTCGCCAGATAATTTCGGCCGGCTCGGCCAGCGGCCTGACAATCAACCGCTTCTCGATTGGCTGTCTGTGCGATTTGTGGAAACGGGTTGGTCGGTCAAATCGATGCACCGGCTGATCATGCGATCCAGCACTTACCGAATGAATAGCGCGTACGACGCACATGCGGCGGAAGTCGATCCCGAGAACCGTCTTCTGTGGCGGATGAACCGTCGCCGGATGGAGGCCGAAGCAATTCGCGATTCGCTGTTGGCGGTCAGCGGACGGTTGGATGGTTCGATGGGCGGCCGCGCCTGGAACGGTGACGTGTTTTCAATTGTCTCGGCATCGGCCCTGAAAGATCCCGCGTTGTTCAACTCGCATCGGCGTAGCGTCTATCTACCCGTGTTCCGCAGTGGCATGTCGGATATGTTCCAAGCATTCGATTTTCCCGATGCCGCGGTCGTCAACGGAGTACGTTCCAATACAACGGTTGCTCCGCAGGCGTTATTCATGATGAATAGTGATCTGATGAACGCTGTGGTCCGCCAAATGGCCGCTCGAATTTCTCGTGGGACGAGTGACGAATCGCAGCAAATCAAATCAGCCTATGAACTCGCATACGGCCGATTACCTTTCAAAGAAGAAGCCGCCGATTGGAAAGAATTCCTTCTTCAAAACCGACGACTTAGTCAGACAAATGACGGTGACGGAATCGATGACGTTTGGGAATCTGTCTGTCGTGTCCTGCTTTCGTCCAACGAGTTTGTGTACATTGAATGATGATGAATCCAACCTGTCAGAATTGTGAAACGGCGATTTCTCGCCGCGATTGGCTGAGCCAAGTGGGAGCCGGCTTTGGCAGTCTCGCGCTATCGGCTTTACTTCAAGAGGAAGCAACCGCCGAGACGCCCGCCAGTTCGCTTGCTCCCAGACGTCCGCACTTCGAGCCTCGCGCGAAGCGGGTGATCATGCTATTCATGTTCGGCGGCCCAGCGCACATGGATTCGTTCGATCGAAAGCCGATTCTGACGCGCGACCACGGAAAACCGCTGCCGATCGATGCGCCGCGAGTGCTTTCGTTTCCGTTGAGGCACGGCAATCTCGTGGGTTCGCCGTTTCAGTTCCAACGGCACGGTCAGAGTGGTGCGTGGGTCAGCGAGCTGTTTCCCAACGTGGCCGGAATCGTCGACGATCTGTGCATCATCAATTCGATGCACTGCACGAACTCGCGGCACGGCGGAGCGGTTTTGGAATGGCATACCGGCACCGATACGTTCATTCGACCCAGTATGGGTTCGTGGATCACTTACGGTTTGGGTAGCGCGAATCACAATCTGCCCGGTTATGTCACGATGTGCCAATCACTGAGCCAAGGCGGCGCCAACAACTTTGGTTCCGCGTTCTTGCCCGCCACTTATCAGGGAACTCCGATTGGCAGCGATGGAACACCGGCTAAGAACGCACAAATCCCGTTTATCGCCGGCAAAACACCGCGCGACCGACAGCAGTTGGAATTGGAAATGATCCGCCGTCTTGGGAAAAGGCAACTGCAACGCAGCGGTCCAGATTCAGCGCTGGAAGCCCGAATAGCCTCGTTCGAATTGGCGTTTCGGATGCAGACGGAAGCTCCCCAAGTGCAGGACATTTCCGGCGAGACCCAATCAACGCTCAGCCAATACGGTTTAGACGATCCCGCAACCGAAGATTTCGGCCGACAGTGCCTGTTGGCGCGTCGGTTTGCCGAACGTGGCGTGCGATTTGTGCAATGCAACAGCAATGGTTGGGACCATCATTCGGATTTGAAAACCAGCATGGCCAGCATGAGCCGTTCGATCGACCGCCCGATCGCCGCGTTGATCACTGACCTGAAACAGCGCGGCATGCTCGACGACACCCTGGTCATTTGGGGCGGCGAATTCGGCCGCACGCCCACCGCCGAAAACGCCAACGGCCGCGACCATAATCCTCACGGATTCACGATGTGGATGGCCGGCGGCGGCGTCAAACCAGGACTCGTCCACGGTCGCACTGACGACTACGGCTATTACGCGGTCGAAAACAAAGTTCACTTCCACGA
>CAUZVF010001180.1:0-2513 GCA_963582955.1 Planctomycetota bacterium | reverse complement strand
AGGCCGCGCCAACAAATTGACCGATCGTCTGCGGGATGCTGGTTGCCATCGAGCCAGCATCATTGGCGAAGTCACCAACGAATCGAAGACGCCGCGAATCACCGTGGACGAATAAAACGACGACTCTGAATCATGCAAGCGTAAGTAACTGCGTGTGCAGTCTAGGCGAGCGGGAAACGTTAGCTTCCTGGCTGAGTCCAATTGACTTTCAATTCTGAGTTCCGTTACAAGGTGTGGCCTGGGATGCGCGGAGACTCAATTCGAAAGCCGTCCGTCATAGCCAGGAACTTAACGGTTCCCGCTAGCCGGGATTATTCACGAAACAACGCAAATATGATGCAAAGCCTGTGGCCCAAAAGGAGTTGCGACTATCTTACCCAAAACACCGCGCAAAATCGGAGTTGATCGTAACCCGAAGCGTCAGCGAGGAAACATGTTGAATTCCTCGCTTACGCTTCGGGTTACGAATAATTCGGGCTAGCCTGTTTTTGGTTGGTTTATTTCTTGGTTGAGTTTGTTTTCGGTGCATGTTTCAATTCCGTGGTATCAAAATGCTTGCAAACCGCAACTTCACAACATCCCAGCGACAAGAAACCTACGAGATAGCGACTATGAAGAAACAACGAATTCCTGTTTGGTTCCTGGTGCTCGTCATCCTTGGATTCTCAGCAATGAGGGCGCAATCCGCGGATCGTCCCAACATTCTCTGGATTACCAGCGAAGACAACGGTCCGCACTTGGGTTGTTACGGAGACAAATACGCGGACACTCCCAACATCGATTCGATCGCCAGAAAGGGTGTCATCTATCTGAATTGCTGGTCAACGGCTCCGGTGTGCGCACCAGCGCGGACGACTTTAATTTCCGGGCTGTATCCGCCCAGCACGGGTGCCGAGCACATGCGCAGCATGACGCGGTTACCCGCCGCGTTCAAAATGTATCCGCAATATCTGCGAGACGCCGGCTACTACTGCACGAACAACAGCAAGGAAGACTACAACCTCGAAAAACCCGGCAAAGTGTGGGACCAGTCAAGCCGGAAAGCGCATTGGAAAAACCGCAAGCCGGGACAACCGTTCTTCGCGATATTCAACGACACGACAAGCCACGAGAGCCGCATCCGCAAACGACCGCATACTCCAGTTCACGATCCGGCCAAAGTCCGCGTGCCGGCCTATCATCCCGACACTCCGGAAGTACGTCGCGATTGGGCTCAGTATTACGACAAAATCACCGAGATGGACAAACAGGTCGGCCGTTCTCTGAAGGAACTCGAAGAAGCCGGGTTGGCCGACGACACGATTGTCTTCTATTACGGAGACCACGGTTCCGGCATGCCTCGCAGCAAACGCTGGCCATACAATTCAGGGCTACACGTGCCGTTGGTCATCCATATCCCTGCAAAATTCAAGCATTTGGCTCCGACGGACTACAAAGCCGGAGGCTCAACAGATCGGTTGGTGGGATTTGTCGACTTTGCGCCGACGCTGCTCAGTCTTGCCGGCATCAAACCACCGTCACATTTTCAGGGTCATGCATTCTTCGGACAACACGACGCTGGCAGTCAACCGTACATCTATGGCTTCCGTGGCCGAATGGATGAGCGATATGACATGGTCCGCGTCGTGCGTGACAAGCGTTACATCTACATCCGCAATTACATGCCTCACAAGATCTACGGGCAGTACATCGACTACATGTTTCAAACACCGACGACGAAAGTTTGGCACGATCTCTACAAGCAAGGCAGGTTGAAGCCGCCACGGACACTCTTTTGGGAACGCAAGCCCGCCGAAGAGCTTTACGATTTGCAAAGCGATCCGGATGAAGTCAACAATCTTGCCGATTCACCCAAGCATCAAGAAACGCTGAAACGGCTTCGCGAAGCCCAGCATGATTTGGCGCTGACGATTCGCGACGTGGGCTTTCTGCCCGAGCACGAAATCCACAGCCGGTCAAAAGGTTCCACGCCCTACGAGATTGCTCACGATAAGACAAAGTATCCGTTGAACCGCATTCTCAACGCGGCGGAATTGGCCTCGTCAGGCAAGATGGAAAATTTCAAGCAACTCACATCTTTATTGAACGACAAAGACAGCGCCGTGCGTTATTGGGCCGCGATGGGACTGCTGATGCGAGGAAAACCGGCGACATCCGTAAGCCGAGATCTGTTACTGAAGGCGTTAACCGACGAATCGGCCAGCGTGCGAGTCATCGCGGCACAGGCTTTGGGACAGTACGGCAATCAACAGGATGTCGAACACGCTCTGAAAGTCTTGATTGAAGCGGCCGATGTTTCCCGCAGCGGCATCTACATTTCCATGCTGGCATTGAACGCACTGGATGCAATGGACGGCCGCGCCAAAGCTGTCGAGCAATCGATTGCGGTGTTGCCAGCGAACCATGATTCCATCAACCGACGGATGCGGTCATACATCAATAACCTGAAAAAGAAAACGCTGGCGGACTTGCACTAAGCGCTGGCCAATCATTAACTGTCGCATCGTCGCCTT
>CAUZVF010001179.1:0-2514 GCA_963582955.1 Planctomycetota bacterium | reverse complement strand
CTCAGGATGCTCCAAAATAAATCTTCCGCGGCAAGTTGCTTTTCGGTTTCCGGAATCTCCTGCAAAATCTTTGTCAGTCGTCCGATCTCCGCATCTGTCGGAAATCGGCTCAACGAACTCAAATACATTTCCTCGACGATCTTGTAATTGGGAATCCGGGCTGCCAGCAAATTGGCGACGCGGCCGTTCTTGTCGGCCAGTTTCACGTTGATCGTGTCGCCATTGGTGATGTGCAGCACCTGCACCATGCTGGGTTCGTCCGAACGTTCACATTCGCACGTGATGACTCGTTCGGGCCGGCCAAATTTCTTCAGGAACAAGGAGTCGACGTTGGAATCAGCCAGTTGCATGGCTCGCGTGCCGAGCGGATGGTCCTTGAACTTTGTCGGCACGTCGGTCGCTTGCGAAATCGCATCGAGCAATACTTCGGCCTTGAGACGCCGTGGATAAAACCGCGCATAGAATCGTTGGTCGTCGCCGTTACCCGATGTGATCCGGCTGGTTCGCTGATAGGTTTTCGAGGTCAGGATCAACCGCATCAGAGCTTTCAGGTCAAAATCCGTTTCCCGCAACCGTTCGGCTAAAGCGGTCAGTAACCGTTCGTTGCTGGCAGGATTTGTCAGACGCAGGTCATCGACCTTTTCAACGATGCCCGTCCCCAAAAAATTCGCCCAAACACGATTGACAATCGCGCGCGCGAAATACGGATTTTTGGGCGACGTCATCCACTCGACGAGATGCGCCCGGCGGTCACCGGATGTTGCCAGAGAAATCGCCTGACCATTCAACGGACGCGGTGGCTGTGGTTTTCCAGTCCGGGGTTGAATGATTTCGCCCGCCGTCGTCGTGAAAATCGTGCGGTTGCCGTCGCCGCTGCGAAAGTCGCCGCCCCAGCCTTTTCCACGCACGCGAGCAAACAAACTGACCATGCCGTAGTAATCGTCGTTGGTCCATTTCTCTAAAGGGTGGTTGTGACAACGTGCACACTGAATCGACATTCCGAGAAACGCCGTCGAAAACGTTTCCGCCATATCAGGCGGATCCTGATGCAATGAGTAGAAATTCGCCGCGCCGTTGTCGAACGTGCCGCCCTTGGCCGTGACAACCGCCGCCGCAAACTCGTTCCACGGAGTGTTCTCTTCCACGCGCTGACGAATCCACTTGGAATACGCCTTCAGAGCCTCGGGACGCAATCGCTTGCCGCTGACCAAGAGCAAGTCGGACCATTTGTACGACCAGTAGTCCACAAACTCGATCCGCGAAAGCAATTGATCGGCCAGCCGCTCGCGTTTGTCCGGCGCGACGTCGAGAAGGAACGCTCGTGCTTCCTCGACGGTCGGCAATACTCCGATCGTGTCCAAGTACGCGCGGCGCAGGAATTTCGCATCCGTGGCAATCGGCGAAGGCGGCAAATTCAATGCCTTCAGTTTCTCGAGCACGATGTCGTCGATGAATCCGTTGCGTTCCGCCTGGGCATAGACTTCGTCAGATACTTTGTCGGGATACGGAACGGAGACTGTCCCGATGACATTGTTACTGAGATACCACGCGACAATCGCACCTTCACCACTACCGGTCACTTTGACGTGTCCGCGATCATCAACGTTGGCGACCGTCAGATTGGTCGACGTGTATTTCGCCCACCGCGTCACGTCTTCGGTGTGTCCGTCGGTGAAGTGAGCCTGCACGACAAGCTGCTGCTCGACGCCCGGTTTCAGGACGGCGTTTTGTGGCAAGATTTCGAGCCGATCGAGCCGCGGATCGTCGGCTCGCGGTGCGGGATGTCCCGACGCGATCCATTCGGCAATGACGCGGAATTCGCGCGAGTCGACTCGGAAACGCAGTCCGCCTTTATGCGGTACCAGCCCCGTCGGTTTCGTCAGCAACAAACTACGGCCCGGATCCTTGGGGACGATCCGCCGACCACGCGACTGCCGAGTGATCGTGCGGAAGTCTGTTTCCGGATCGTATCCCCGCAGCGACAGCCGGAATCCGTTCTTGCCAGCCAATGCGCCATGGCAAGCTCCCGAATTACATCCCGCTTTTGAAAACACAGACTGAACGTGATTGCGGAAACTCCACTGGTGCGGGACGTCGAATTTCTCGACCACCAGCTCGGCGGTTGCCGTTCGCGTACCGATTTTGGCAGTGATTGTTACTTTTCCATTCGCACGCGGGATTGCGATGCCGTCCTCGATCGTGACGACGCTTGGGTCACTCAATTGAAACACAAGACCGTCCGAGATTTGACCCGTGATTTGGCCGTCCTGTACGAGTTCGACAAGCAAGGTTTGCCGTGCTTCCGGCCCGGTCAATTTGATTTGGCTGGGCAGGATTACCAGAGAATCGCCGCAATGCGCCGCTCGCGAACAGAGTACGACGCATAACAACGACACTGTGAAAAAGAGCCGTCGAAACCAAAAATGACGAGGCATTAACTTTCCTCTGACAGACTATCGGCAAGTATGGTCGTTTAACGGCAAGCCGCAGGCGTCGGCGAAGAGTTGAAAAACC
>CAUZVF010001178.1:0-2516 GCA_963582955.1 Planctomycetota bacterium | reverse complement strand
CGCCGGCCTTCACTTCCACTCGGGCGCCGACGCCGAACACATTATTCTTGGTTCCCTTCAGCCGCACTTGCAACCAATGGCCCGTCGATTCGGACACGTTTTTCAGCAGAATTGCCGGCCCGTTGTGGCGGAGTACCGCCGCGTCGATCCGGCCATCTTGATTGTAATCGGAAAACGCGAGTCCGCGATTGACCAAATGTTGCTGAAAAAAGCCGCCCGCTTCAGGACTAATGTCGATGAATTGTCCGTCGCCGTCATTCCATAAGACCTGGGAAGGCTGCGGGATCAGCTTGGGCTCGGTCAGCACTTCCAGTGTTAGCTCGTCTTCGATCGTGCTGCCGTTGGAAATCATCAGGTCCAGGTGGCCGTCGTTGTCGAAGTCGTACAGACCAGTGCCCCAGCCAACGAATGGTGAAGCCTTCGCGGCCACGATTCCCGTTTGCGGTCCGACGTCCTCGAACATCAGCGAATCATCTTCCGAGGATTCAGGGGAATCTAGCTGAATCGCCAGATTCTTCCACAGGGCGTGATCTTCCGCGACCCAATGGGTTGTGAACAGATCCATGACTCCGCGATGCCAGATGTCGCCAACCGCGATGCCCATGGTCGCGCGACGGTCGAACGTTCCGGCAATGACGGCGACATTGTCGAACGTTCCGTCGTGGCGATTGTGAAACAGCACATCAGCCGTCCCGACGTCGTTGCCCACAAACAGATCCGGCCAACCATCGTTGTCGAAATCGCAAAACAGAGCCTGCATGCTCTTGCCTTTGGGATTCGCCACGCCAGCGGATTCCGTTACGTCAACAAACTTGCCGTCGCCTTCGTTCCGCAGCAGGATGTTCGGCAGCGCGGCATACGAAACCGGGTTTGTCCAGACGGCCGGCCGGCCGGAAACCAGTGGCCGGTTGCGTGCCCGCTCGCGATCGAATTCCACGTACCCGCACAGATAAAGATCCAGGTCACCGTCACGGTCATAATCTCCGGCCGTCATCCCTTGCAGGAACCGATCGATATCGGCCAAACCCGCAGCTTGAGTCGCATCTTCAAACGTCTGATCGCCGCGATTGCGGTACAGCACGACGCCGAGGTAGTGCGTGACAGCCAGATCGAGCCAACCATCGTTGTCGTAATCGAACCACAAACAGCCGTAGTCCCAACCAACGTGGCCAACGCCCGATTTTTGAGTCACATCGGTGAATTTGCCATTTCCGTCGTTGCGGTACAATCGATTGCCGGGCCGCTTCTTCAATTCCGCCTCGTCCATCAGAAACGGGCCGGCAAAGTTGACCAGATACAGATCGTCGTCGCCGTCATTGTCATAGTCGGCCCATCCCAGTCCCGAGCCGGTATCTTCCGGCAACAGCGAATCGCGCACCGCGTTGAAGTGATGGAAGCTGATACCCGCCTGCTCCTGGACTTCCGCGAACCGAATCGGCGTGTCGCCGCGGCCAGTGGACGTGTGATGCGAATCCTCAGCGGCGTCATCTTTCCACGGGATCAGCAGCCACAAACCGCCCGCAACCAAGCCAGCTGCTAGAAAGCCGCAAAGCACCCAAGTTTTTGACGAGCCCACATCAATCTCCAGCAAACCGAACGGCGATACAAGACTAAGTCTACGCCACTCCCAACCCTACGTCCAGATTTCTCGAATCGCTGGACGACGACGGATCACTCGACTGGCTCATAGGTTGCGGCAAACACGTTTTTGTCGACAATCCATGTTTTTGGGCGGCGGTGCGCGGGGCGACAACCGGCGCCGTCTCTCAGCGTTCTGAGAACTGCTGAATTCCGTTATGTTACAGGCATCGATTGTACAATCGCCCGTCGTCAAAGGAGCATTGCCATGACAAACATCGACCGACGCAATTTCCTCACGTCCACAGGTGCGGCGGCGGCAGGGTTGTCGCTGGTGACATCCCCAAGTCGTGCCGCTTCAGTCAAGAAAGAGAAGATCAAGATCGGCCAGATTGGCACGGGCCATGCCCACGCCTCGGGAGTCTTTTCTCAATTGCGTCAAGTCACCGAAGACTTCGAATTGATCGGTATCGTCGAGAATGATCCCAAGCGGCGAAAGGCACTCGGCGACACGTATCAAGGCGTGAAGCTAATCAGCGAAGAACAGTTGCTGAATACAAAAGGATTGCAAGCAGTCGTCGTCGAAACCGAAGTGCAAGATCTGCTGCCAACGGCGCGGCGGTGTGCCGAGGCAGGCATGAATATCCACCTCGACAAGCCGGCCGGAGAAAACCTGGACGAATTCAAGAAGCTGCTCGACGAAGTGCGCCGCCGCAAACTGCATCTGCAGATGGGATACATCTACCGCTACCACACAGCATTTCAGTTTTGTTACAAAGCCGTGGCTGACGGTTGGATGGGCGACGTGTTTGAAGTGCATGCAGTCATGAGCAAGAAGGTCGGTGCGTCATCACGCGAGTACTTGTCGAGGTATTCGGGCGGATCGATGTTCGAGATCGGCTGCCACGTGATCGATGCAATGGTGCGAGTCCTCGGCA
>CAUZVF010001177.1:0-2522 GCA_963582955.1 Planctomycetota bacterium | reverse complement strand
GGGATTAATGATGCTGACGTTCCTCGGCATCATGGTCGGTGCCACTCCGCTGGTACAAACGGTTCTCGAAGAAAAGATGGGACGCATCTCCGAAGTCCTGCTTGGTTCGATTCCGCCCTTCCAGTTGATGCTGGGTAAATTGATCGGTACGGTCGGAGTCTCGGTCACGTTGGTATCATTTTATTTGGTTGGCGCTTATACCGCACTTTGGTATGCGGGCTATACCGAATACTTTCCCTCGGCCTCGCTGTTGACCTGGGCTGTGCTGTTTCAAGTTCTGGCCGTGCTCATGTACGGGGCGATGTTTAGCGCAGTCGGCGCCGCCGTTTCGGACATGAAAGAGGCTCAATCAACGATGATGCCCATCATGATCGTCGCCATGGCGCCGATGATGTTGTGGTTGAACGTCGTCAAAGAACCGACTTCGTCGTTGTCCACCATGCTGTCACTGTTTCCGCCGGCGACGCCCATGTTGATGGTGCTGCGGCAATCGGTGCCTCCCGGAATCCCGATCTGGCAACCCGTTGTGGGGATCGTGCTCGTGTTGCTGACGACACTGGTCTGCATTTTCTGCGCTGGTCGCATTTTTCGTGTGGGTGTCCTGATGCAGGGCAAAGGCGCAAGCTATTGGCAAATGCTGCAGTGGATCTTACGCGGCTGAAATTCACTCGACAGCCAACACGACGCAGGTGGTGTTGTCCCGTGAATCACCGTATTACGGCACTGCTCAGCGAGTGCTGCAAAACGTGCCTTGCGAGCCATTCGAGACTCCTGGCCCGGCGATGGCTTCAGTCTGCCGTTTCACTGGCGCATCAATCGAACCGATTTTGACACAGTTGACGAACCCGAGCGATCGTACTGTTAATCGCCGTGCGACTCGTCCGCCCTGTGCTGTCGATCTAACGCCTGATCTGACAGTTGGTGGCGGAACCTGAACCGCGTGAATTGACCGATGTTACCGATCAAGTTTCCGTTCGAGCTCTTTCAACTCGCCGAGTCTCTCGTCGAGGGCAGCCTTGAGTTTGGCGACCTCCTCTTCGAGCTGTTTCAAGCGTTGGAGTCTTTCTCTTTTTTGCGGTCACTCTTTCTTTGCCCCGTCGCGAAAAGCCCCAAACTTCTTGGCGAGTTCTCCGACGGCGCCCGCGTTCTTTTGGTTGCGGAATTCGCGCCAGAGCTTTGCGGGCAGGCCAACCGCTTGCCGATCAGCTCGCGTTTCTTGACATTCAGATTCGTGCCACAACCGGGACATCGAATCGAAAACGGAAGACTCATGGTTTTGTCAGTCACGGGTAAGCAACGTTTGCCCTACCAACCCTGCATCGAAAGATCTTGGGTTCTTGCAACACCGATAGATCATTTTCGATCGCGTGCCGCATCCAATTGAGAGACTTGCCGTCCTCCTTGGCCAATACAATACAGAGTTTCCTTGCGGGCACCGCGACCGCCGTCAGCCACGCGCAGGTACATGCGACCGTCACAGATCGTCGGAGTTGCGAACGACACGCTGCCCAATTGGTTTTGAGCGACCAGTTCGAACTTGCGCGGATTGGCCTTGAAAACGTAGGTTGTTCCGCGTTCGTTCGAAGCGTAGATGTTTCCGCCTGCCAATATCGGAGACGCACTGACCGGGCCGCGCAATCGGGACTTCCACATTTCCGAACCGTCGCTGCCTTTCCAGCAATAGGCAATTCCGTCATCCGTCACGGCGTAGAGATAGCCGTCATGCGCCAGCAACGATTGTTCGTAACATTTCTGTCGGTTCTTCCACACGATGCGGCCCGAGCCGTCAGCACGGATGCAAACAGTTTCGGCTTTGGGATAGCCTCCGCTGGCGAAAACCAGATCCCCTTCCCACACCATCGTGCCGCAGGTTGCCATTGTTGTCGCGGCGACCGACCACAGTTCACGTCCGTTGCCGGGATCAAACGATGTCACCTTGTCGCAACCGCTGATCAGCAATTGGTCGCGACCAGAAATATTCGCAACGATCGGTGACGACCAACTGAGTTTCGCCTGCCGCCGGATTTTCCACTCAACTTTACCGGACTCACGATTCAGGCCCGCGATGACACCCCCGGGGCGATCAACGTCGGCCGAGATCAAAACGAGGTCCTTGTAAATTGTCGGAGAAGCCGCGTAACCGTACTGATAGGCTTTGGGATCGTACGCGCCGATCGTCTGCTGCCATAGCTGCTTGCCCTTCAAGTCCAACGCCGTCATCTGAATCGACTGATTGTTAAAAAAGACGACAAACAAACGCTCGCCGTCGCACGCGACCGTCGACGTGGCGTGAGTATTCTTATTGTGAATTTTTCGCGGAAATTGGCCGGTATGCACCGCCGACTGCCAGACCTGCTTGCCCGAACCGCGGTCAAAGGCCACGACCGACTGCACTTGCTGTCGCTCATCAGCCGTCGCCATGTAGATGCGATTGCCGACGATTGTCGGTGACGAATGCCCACGCCCGGGAACGGGCGTTTTCCAAACCACATTCCGCGAGCCGCTCCACTTGACCGGCGGAG
>CAUZVF010001176.1:0-2523 GCA_963582955.1 Planctomycetota bacterium | reverse complement strand
CGAAGACGCAGCCCTCAGAAAACTTCGAAACGACAACGACTTGGTCATTGATTATCAAGACGGCACGATCCGGATGCTGGGTTCAGTCCGCGCTTACAAAGTCTGCCTCGATTGTCATCAAGTTCCGCAACGCCGTTTGTTGGGTGCGTTTTCGTATCGAATCTCTCGGATAGCAACATTAGCAAATCACGGGTCGGCCACGATCGAGAAATGAATTGATCGAGCCACGTTTTTGCACGGCCAAGCTCACGGCTTTCCAGTCAACGTGCGAATGGCGTCTTGTCTTGAATGGAAGACCTGCCAGAAACGGTCGAGTTGCGTCGTCTCGAAGACATCAGCGCAATGGGACGTTAGGCCGCAGATTGCAAAACGTCCGTCAGCCCGGCTCATCACGCGGTTCCAGCCACGAAAGACGGCGCCCAACAATGCGGATCCAAAGAATCCAATCCGCGAGAGATCGATGATGACCAGCGGTGGTTCGGCCGTCTTGGCGATTTCAAGAAGCTGCTGAGTCAATTGCTCGAGAGTGATGTTGTCGCAATCTTCGTACTCGGTGCCAAGGACGACGATCGTCACGCCTTCGTCCTGGAAAATCTCCAACGGAGTCGTTACCTGCATCGAATTGCTCCGGCCCGAAAAATCAACAATCCGCCTTACCGCCCGCAAGAACGACGATCCGGGGAATCGATCGTCCAAACTACCCGCTTTTAGGCGGAACCACAAACGAAATCCGACAATTTGCGACAAGCCGTTTCAGACCCCAGCGGTTGACACGAATCGAGACCGCAAGACCGACAAAAGCGGACACGCGAAACGTGTTTTTCCAACGGCACGCCCAGAATCGAGTTGGACCATGCCCTCTGAGCACCTTTATGATGAAATCGGACAAGAACCGTGTCAATTGGCTCCTGTTTCCTAACGCGGCGAAGCCGCAACCAAAGTCGCCTTTCGCTCCGCGAAAGTAGCGCTACTTTCGCGGAGCGAAAGGCGACAGAAAAATGCGCGCAACTGGCGCGGATCTCTCATTGTAAAAGACTTTGACCCGCCGCCGCGTCTATTCGCGAACCGAGACCGATGCTGCAACGAATCCTCACCACATTTATCGCGCCGGCCTTGATCATTTCGATCGGTTTGCTGGCGTTCTTTTGGTTGCGCGCCCACAGCGAGCCGCCGCCGCGTGAGAGACAACCACCGATTCCCCCGCTCGTTCAGACGATCGTGTTGCAGTCGACGGAAACCCGTTTCGACATCCGTGTTGGCGGCAACGTTGTGCCGCATCGTGAAGTGACAATCTCGGCGGAAGTGTCCGGAGCGATTGTCAGCAAGGCAACCGAGGCGAAGGGCGGTCGTCATGTTCGTCAGGGAGTTCCATTGCTACAGATCGATCCGGCGAAGTATCTCCTGGCCGTGAAGGAATTCGATGGAGAAAAGAATCAAATCTTGGAAGACTTGCGGAGAGTCGACGTTGAAGAATCCGGCACCGTGGCCCTGATCGAGATTGCGGAACAGGAATCTCAGCTCGCGACGCAAGAACTGGCGCGACTCAGGTCACTGAAATCGAAAAATGCCGCCACCGATACTGACGTCGACAGGGCTGCCAGTGCCGAACTAAAGGCACGCAACGCGTTACGAGTGCTGCACAACATTCGCGAGTTGATTCCAGTGCGGCGCGAGCGGTTGCAAGTTCAGTTAAAGCTGGTTGGCTTGCGGCGTCAGCAAGCTCAACGGGATCTCGACCGAACCCAAATCACGGCACCGTTCGACGGAATCATCACCAGCGCCGCCGTCGAACAAGGCAACTTCGTGCAATCAGGCGATGTCCTGTTAAAGATCGAGGAGACAGCGTCCGTCGAAGTCGATTGCAGCTTGCGAACAGACGATTTGTATTGGCTTTGGAATTCGTCGGCATCACCACCGGCTGCCGAAAACAACGAGGATGCCGACAGAGTGTTCTTCGAAGTCCCTGCAGCCGACGCGACGGTGACGTACGATGTTGCCGGCCGGGAATTTGCATGGCAAGGTCGCCTGTCACGGTACGAAGGCGGCGGGATCGATCGAAAAACCCGGACCGTGACGTGCCGGGTTGTTGTCGTCAAACCTAAACGCGGCGATGCCGGCGACGGACCGCCAGCGCTGATGCGTGGCATGTACGTGACCGTATCTCTCGGCGTGACGCCACGGATTCGTTTGTGGAAAATCCCGAATCGTGCCGTGCGGCCAAACGGCCAAATTTGGACCGTCGAGGACGGACAGATCCGTATCCACGAAGTTCAAGCCGCGCGAGTGTTGCCCGATGCCGTGCTGGTCCGCGTGGAGTCAACGGATTTGAAGGCGGGCGATCGCATGGTGGTTTCTCAACTTGCCACGGCATTTGATGGCATGCAAGTCCGCGAGGCCGGCGAATCCGGGAGTTCCACGCCATGAAGTCAGTCGTCGCGTGGGCGATCCGCAATTCTCCCTCGATGAACACGCTGATGGTGGCCGTGTTGACGGTCGGCGTGGCGTCGATGCTAATGTTACGGC
>CAUZVF010001175.1:0-2523 GCA_963582955.1 Planctomycetota bacterium | reverse complement strand
AACGATATTTGTCGCCATTCGCTCCGCGAAAGTGGCGCTCCTTTCGCGGAGCGAAAGGCGACTCTCAGCCTCGCCCTCCTGGTTTTGAAACCACCTCTACTGTGTTTGAGTGACGGAAGCCCTTTGAGTGACATGGTTTTGAGCATCCAGAATGCTACTCGCCGGTTGGGGATGTCGCATGACGTCGATTGTCTCGCCATCAAAGGCAATTTCGGTCGGTAGTGGTGATCCGTGAAACATAGCGGGAGACGACCAAAGTCCATACGCACCGGCATTTGCAAAGGCCAACACGTCGCCCGTTACAAGTGACGGCAGTTGAGCGGATTGGGCCAACACATCCGCCGGCAGACTGAGACAGCCCAACACATCTTTTTCGGAAAGTGGCGACGCGCTCGCACCGAGTACGACGGGCGGAATCGCGTTGCACCGCAGGCCAATCCCGCACAAGTCCGCGCGTTGGTGGGTTCCTCCGTCGACGATCACCGCCGGTCGGCCTTGATGTGTCTGATGCCCAATGACCGACGTCAAGTACCATCCCGCCTGCGCGACGAAATATCGTCCCAATTCCAACGCGACGCGGGCCGGTGCGGCACGTTGCACGAGTCGTTCGAGTTCCTCGGCGATCGGCGCTAAGTCCAACTCTTCATCGTTGGCGGCGTAAGGCGTACCGAATCCGCCGCCAAGATTGACGAATTCCAATTCGATGCCGAGCGTATCGGCCGTTCGCAATGACAATTCCATCGCACTGTGCAAATGGCGGACGACTTCCGCCGCATCCAACACTTGCGATCCGGCAAAAACGTGAAAGCCAATCACGTCGATCCCGCCATCAGCCAGAATGTTTTTGCAGTCCGGCAGCCATTCGGCCGGCACGCCAAATCGCGAATCCGATCCGGCCGTGACGACCGCCGACGAATCGAAATCCGGCCGTAACCGCAACACGGCCGGGTTTCGTACGTCTTCACAGGTCAGCATTCCCAACTCGCTGGGAGAATCGATCGAGATAATCGCTTCCGGCAGCGAGTGCAATAGCGAAACCGTTTCGGGCGATTTGTACGGTCCGGCAACGAAAATTCGTGACGGTGGAAATCCCGCGGCCATGGCCGTTACAAGTTCACCGGCCGAGGCGACATCGGCTCCCAGCCCGCAGTCCGACAAGATATCGCAGATGCCGAGCGAGGCGTTCGCCTTGAGCGAATAGAAAAGCTCAATGGATTCGGGAAGCTGCGTTCGTAGTTTCTCGGCCTGCAACCGGATCCGACGTTGGTCGTACGCATACGCGGGTGTCCCATGCTGCCGCGTAATCTGCGACAGCGTTGCCAAAATTGTCTCGTCAGAGGCGGGTTTGTCGTCAGGCATCTTGTGCGACTCTGGCTACTGCCATTCTTTCATAGTCTATTGCTATGAAACGGCGTCTAATTCTTGTCCGTATCGAATCCCGTGACGACGAGCCGCAACGGTTTGGACGGCTTCGATTTCAGGACTTTGGGCCATCTTCCGGCCCAGCCGTCCACGCGACCGGTCATGCTGGCGATCTTGTCGCCGCGGCGAACAGCGTCACGCAACTTCTGAAACGCAGTTTGCCCGGCATCACTCTTCGATTCATCAATCAAGAGAAAGCGCGCGTCCGCTCCACGGACATCGATTGACAGTTTGTTTTCATTGAATTGAATCTTACCCACGACCCGGACATCCAAACGAACCAATCCGCTGCGAGTTCCACCAGACAGCCGTGTGCCCCAAACGCTTTCGTGCAGTTTGTCGAGATTGATCAGTTTGCCTTTCTTGGCGCGAAACGTGACCGTTCCGTGGTCGTACTTTCCACGCTGTTTCGGTTTCTTGTACACAACCGAATTGTCATCGACGTCATACAGACGTCTTACGGCGTCACGCGCCACTCCGCCTCATCAGTGCATCTCGGCGCCGGTGACCGTCATGATTCCGCTGACGACCTGCCCGCCGGCCGATTGGACGGCGAACAGGGACAACCCAAACATGAGGCCCAGGATTCTGGCTTCCATTGTTGGTTCCTTTTAGTGTTTAGTTTTCGAATGTTTTCATTGTTTAACGGCAAGCCGCAGGCGACAGTTTTCCGTCGCGCAGTCGCCTTCGGTGAGCCGTTAAACGAGCCATTCCTTGCCGCGAACGGTATATCATACCCGTGCGCGGTGGAACGCTTCCAATTCACGGTTTGCATTCGTGATGATTTCTAGTTTTTCGACGATTGGTTCGAGTTGCCCGCCCGCGAACGCGAAATACAATTCGTCGTCTTCCATTTCCGTGTAAACACGATTACCGATGCAGCCCAGATTCGAGACGCTGCGTCCCGACTGGATCACCGTCGGCAGCGCCGCGCAGGTTGGCCGTCCAACCATTGAACTGTCGCAGGCAACACCGGCCGACTGAGCCGCCTCGGCCAGCAGCATCATTTGTTTGGCCGTGCCGGAAACGATCACGACATCCGGGTCGAAGCCGGCATCCGCGGCTGGAGCGTAAACGGCAACTCCGAATTTTCCCTGAAGC
>CAUZVF010001174.1:0-2524 GCA_963582955.1 Planctomycetota bacterium | reverse complement strand
CGATTCGCCGGGCTGGTTTACATCCCCGTCACCGCCGAAAACGATTTCGTACCGGCACTGCCCGAGCAGCACGTCGACTTGATCTATCTCTGCTATCCCAACAATCCCACGGGCACGGTCGCGAACCGTCGAACGTTGGAAGCGTGGGTCAACTACGCCAAAGAACACGAAGCCATCATTTTTTACGACGCGGCCTACGAAGCATACATCACCGCGGGCGACGTACCGCATTCGATCTATGAAATTGAGGGAGCACGCGAAGTCGCCATTGAATTCCGCAGCTTCAGCAAGAACGCCGGGTTCACGGGCACGCGTTGTGCCTTCACCGTGATCCCGAAATCGTTAAAGGGCAAGACGTCATCCGGAGAAAGCACCGATATTCATCCGCTGTGGAACCGGCGTCATTGCACAAAGTTCAATGGCGTGTCGTATCCGATCCAACGTGGAGCCGAAGCGGCGTACAGCGACGAAGGCAAACAACAAATCCGCGTACTGATCGACTTCTACCTCGAAAACGCCCGCTTGTTGCGCGAAGGGCTGGAAGCCATCGGCATCACGGTCTACGGCGGAGTCAACGCGCCTTACGTTTGGCTGAAGACCCCAGGTGAGGCTAATAGTTGGGACTTCTTTGACCAACTCTTGTCGCAAGGACACCTTGTCGGCACACCCGGCAGCGGATTCGGAGCCGCCGGCGAAGGTTATTTCCGTCTCAGTGCATTCAACAGCCGTGAGAACATCGAAGAGGCCGTGCGGCGGTTCCAAAACGTCGCGGGCCAACATTAAGAGTAATCCAAGTCAGTTCGATCGAATCGGCAGTGTCACTTGGATCGAAGTTCTTCAGTACCGGGTTCTACCCAATTCCCACGGCACATCGTTCGCGTGATCTGATTTTGTTCTACGAACAGAGTGCGATACGGATCGGCGTCGTCTGCTTGGCCCAGAGCGACAACGGCCAAGTCGGCCGATTTTCCTGGTGCGAGACTGCCTGTCAACGCATCGAGTCCCAGGGCGCGGGCGCCGTTGATTGTCCCAAGCTCTAACAGTTTCGCGGGATTGACGTCAGGAAACCGTGCGTACAGAAACTTCAATTCGTTCCACAGGCTGAGATCCGGATTCGAAGCGCGGCTGTCAGTACCAATGGCAAGTGACACACCACGTTCAAGCATTTGACGCCACGGATGTTCGTCGTGTCCGAAAAATGCGTGCGTTCGGGGGCAATACACGACGGTCATTTCCGGATGCTCGGCCAGGAAATCAATCTCGTCGTCCGAGAGATAGTTTCCGTGTACGATCAATACCTGCTCCAGACCGGCCATCGCCTTGAGATAGTCGAATGGCCGTGTGCCATTCGAGAAAATGCCGTCACGCCAAACGCCGAACCCGCGCAACATCTCGACAATTGGCCCTTCCCCTGATTCGAGCAACTTTAGCTCCGCGCAAGTCTCGGCCAAATGAATCGCCAGCGGAATACGCGCTTCCTTGGCGAGACCGACGAGTCCGTGAAACAATTCCGGGTGGACGCTATACGGAGCATGCGGGCTGATCGCCGGGCTGATCGGCGGCGCCAATCCGAGATGTTGCTTGGCCAGATCCAGTTGTTCGTCAATCCGAGACGAATCCAATCCCAGGATTTCACGAAACACGACAACCCGCGGACCGTCGCCGGCAAACGCTTTTGACTGCCAGCCTTCGGTTGCGATTTCGCCGAGCAAGGTCGTTCCCGAACACGCACTTTCATCGTAGCCACGTTTGGCACTTTCTGGCGGCGTGACTGTTCTTGTGCGGCGGTACGACACCAGCGTGCGAATCCAATCCGTGAACGAAGCGTCCGGCTGAAGCGGTTCATTCAGGTCGCTGAACTCCAAATGTGTGTGTGCATTGACCAAGCCGGGAATGATGGCCACGTTCCCAAGATCAACAGTTTCTGGATCGTCGCTGGCGTGCAGTTCGACAATTCGCCTGGATTCGATCCCGATCGTTCCGTTGGCGATCGGATCACTCGCAACAGGAACAATCCATCGGGCGCGATAACTTTGCCGTTCATCACTCGTCATCGGCCAATCCACAACGAACAGGGCTGAACCGCTGAGTGTTGCCGAGAATCATCGCAGGCAACACTTGGCGGCAACATGACACAAACGGTTATCGTGACCAGACTTAATGCCGAAGTCTTCATATTCGGCAGAGATTTCGATGTTGCCATTCGAATACGCCGGCATAACCGGCCCCGCGAGGGCCAGCGGAATCGCGAACGACACGACAAGTTTTAACTCATTGGAATTTCATAAGATACATCAACTCTGCTTAACAGAATGTAAAGAATCCTGAACAACATTGGCCTTCCGGTATTCACATTGCTTTACAAGCCCAGCATCAAACAACAACAAACACTTCGAATATCAACAACCTGGGAGGCACAACCATGGCAGCTCTGTTCACAAAACTGTTCAACGACGAAGCCGGTTTCATTGTCTCCGCCGAATTGGTTCTGGTCGCAACGATCACTGTTCTGGGAATGGTCGTC
>CAUZVF010001173.1:0-2534 GCA_963582955.1 Planctomycetota bacterium | reverse complement strand
GAGGCTCTGGCTGAGCAACGTCAGCAGGGGCTGGTTCGTGGCCGGATTCGTACTTCTGAAATCATCTTCGGGCTCAACCAGTCCGCGTCCGAGAAAGTGCTTCCACAATCGGTTGGACACCAGCCGCGCAAACCACGGATTGTCGGCGGCAACCAGCCACTGCGCCAATTCTCGCCGAGGGTCCCCTTCAGATGCCGTGACGGCTTTACCGTCCAGAGGCCGAACAACGACCAGCTTGTTTGAAAACGGAATCCGCATTTCCCTGAGTCCGGCGTGATAGACGAAGACACGATTTGCCGCAATCGGCTTTCGCTCAAGCCCG
This sequence comes from Planctomycetota bacterium, assembly GCA_963582955.1. Lineage (GTDB taxonomy): Bacteria > Planctomycetota > Planctomycetia > Planctomycetales > Planctomycetaceae > CAUZVF01. The sequence continues at coordinate 2,212 of CAUZVF010001173.1, read as the reverse complement.
TTAAAAAACCCCGCCAGTCCATAAAAGTCATCCTGCGACCACTTTTCGAAGGGGTGATGATGACATTGCGCACATTCCATACGGACTCCCAGAAATGCCTGGCTGACCGTCTTGGCAAGCTCCTCGGGAGTCGCAGCAGCACGAAACAGATTGACGGGGCCAACCGTGCCGGAATTCCCGGTGGCCGTAATCAATTCGGTGACCCACTCGTCATAGCGGCGGTTGCTGGCAAACTGTTCTCGCAACCAGTGATGAAATTCATACGCACCACGTTCACCGAGTTTCTGGCGATCCACCAGCAGGATGTCGGCCCAAACCAGTGCCCAGTAATCCGCGTACTCGGGCCGATCGAGCACTTTGTCGATCCAGCAAGTTCGCTTGTCCGCGGCCGGGTCCGCCAGAAACCGCCGAACCTCTTCAGGGGAAGGCAAACTTCCAATCGTGTCAATATAAACTCGACGCAGAAACGTTGCATCACCGGCTAGTTCTGACGGAACAAGTTGCATCTTCTCAAGCTTGATCCTGACGAGTTGATCAATCTCATTTTGCGGCGGAAATTCAAATGGCTGGAAACCGGTGGTTCGCGGAAGCTGCAACTGCACACTCGCCACCTGGCCCATGTAGTGGACTGCGATCGCTGCTTCCCCCGGAATCAGTCCGGTTTGCACAACGCCCGTTCGATCCACTTCAGCGACCAACGCAGCGTTCGTTGAATAGCCGGCGGCGGATGTGACATCACGGACACTACCGTCCGAGTAATGCGCCGTCGCCAGAATTTGCTGCCGCGAGTTCGCGTCCAGAACGCGATCAACCGGACTGACGGAAAGGCTGACGAGTCCGGGCGCGTTGGACTGAATCCTCGGCGTTCCCTGACGCACCCAGGCCAGCATCAGATCGTAATCGGCCGAACCGAGCGGAAGCCGCCGGCCGCCGCCATGAGGTATGCCACCGGTCGCCTTTCGCAAAAACAGACTGGATTCCGGATCTCCCGGCAATGTCCGTCGCCCGCGACCCTCCTTCACGAGTGCATCAAAATCGGCCGACGGGTCAAAGCCAAAGACCGACAGCCTGAAACCGCTGGCATCATTTGACTTGCCGTGGCATGCACCACTGTTGCATCCGAGCTTTGAAAACAACGGCAACAGATCATTTGAGAAATCCACAGGGGGATAACCGGCAATCTGACTGACCCGGACCGGAACTTCGAGTTCCTGCTGGCCACACGAGACGCGCAGCCTGACTACTCCGTCACTCAGACCTGTCACGATGGCTTCGTCTACTCGGACGATTGCCGGATCGCTTGATTGGATGCGGGCGAGGTGAGTCACGTCGACCGGTCGACCGTCGGCCCGGATGCCGGTAATCAGAAGCTGCTGAACACGATTGGTTCCGCCCAGTTCAATGGCCGCAGGCTCGACTTGAATCTCCCTGAGCCGCATCGGTTTGTCCGCGGCAACCGCACTCAGCGAATAGATGCAGACGCAAAGCCCACACAATGTCGAGGCGACGCGATGGAGAATTCGTCGCCGAATTGATTTGCTTGAAGCAAGCGTCACATTGCTTACCCGTAAAACGAATCTGAAACCTCACCCGAGCCTCACGGCGCATCGAGACTAACAGAACAAGACGCCAACGCCAAGAGCTTCGGCCCTTGCGGCAACGCCAACGAGGACAAAAATTTTGGCGGCATTCGGTTCCCTCCGATCGGTAAGCTCATCATCGCCGTAGCGTTCGCCTTTTTTTGTCTTGCCGCAACGATCATCTTTTTGGAAACCCGCAAAGGCACGATCCGCATTGAAACCGACAGCGAAACCGACGTCCCGATTGTGATTCGGGAGGGTGACAAAGTTGTTGACCACCTGACTGTTTCAAAAGACGGAGCAATGGTTCGACTGAAAGCAGGAAAGTATGTCATCGAGGTCGATAGCATTGACACCGCGTTTACCATCACCGGAGAACACGTTGATCTGAAACGTGGCGAGGAATGGATTGCCCGCATTTCAGAACAAGCTCCGGTTGTCGACTCCGAGATCTCATCGCAGTCTAACCACACCGAAAGCAGTCACAATGTTTTGACTCAGGAACAGATCGACAAGGATGGTTTTCAGTATCTAGTGGTTGGCTCGAAAGTGAATTTTATGTTTGGGAGTCGGGATAGAAGTGGAAAAGGCTCCGCGAAGTTGAGGTGAAGATTCGTATTGCTTGTTGTAAA
>CAUZVF010001172.1:0-2536 GCA_963582955.1 Planctomycetota bacterium | reverse complement strand
CGAGTACCAGACGCGGCGGCAAAAGAAGAGCGCCACAATCTTCGACACTCCTCATGCCAGTTCCGCCCGAAAATCACAGACCACAGAGACTTTCGGGACACCCACTAGCTATGTCAATGACAAAGGCCGCCAAATTGGCGGCCTTAGACAAGGCACCAGATGGCTTGTCATTGCATAGCTCTGGTGCCTGCTGTGCTATGCACAGTCTCACAAGCCCCTCTCGGGCAACAATGATATTATCGGCTACTCCGTCGGCCATTTCAAAGAATTTAGACACAAAGCATATTAAACACAGCGTTGAATTCGACACTGCCAGAAACCGCGCGAAAGCGCTCTGCGGCTGGTGGTTCTGGGACAGGTAGCAATTGATCGGCTCAACGACGAGAATTAGCTGAGACATGCAACAACTCCAGGAGCCACTTCCAATGGTTCAGGGAATTCAATGGAACGTCAACACATGCCTGCTGTGTTGTTTTGCTGTCGCCAATCCATAATCCGTATGTGCCGAGAATCTGGAGTTTGTCGCTGGCCATGACGAACGTACGACCGCCGACGATTGATGAAATCCGGGACGCCGCGAGATCGTTAAAAGATGTTGTGTTGCGCACTTCACTGGTGCCGCTCCATTCGTTCGGGGATTCGTCTTCCATTTTGCTCAAACCGGAAATTCATCAGGCCATCGCGTCGTTCAAGATTCGTGGAGTATTTTATGCTGTTTCATCACTCGACGACGAGCAACGGCAGCGGGGAATCAGCACGGTCAGCGCGGGCAACACGGCACAGGCGTTGGCTTGGGCCGGACGCAAGTTCGGCGTTCCCGCACGCAGCATCATGCCCGACAGCGCTCCTCCGGCCAAGATCGACGCCGTGCGAGCCTACGGCGCAGAACCCGTGCTTGTCCCGATGGACGAAGTCTTTCGGTATTTGCGCGAGCACCTTTGGGAACGCGAGCCTTACGCTTTCATTCATCCTTGGACAAACCGAGACGTCTTGATCGGACACGGAAGCCTGGGGTTGGAGATCCTCGAGGATTGTCCAGACGTGGAAACCGTCTTTGTCCCGGTCGGTGGTGGTGGGTTAATCGGCGGAGTGGGGACTGCGCTCAAGGCGCTCAAGCCCGACATCCGTGTCGTTGCCGTCGAGCCGGAAGTATGTCCGTCATTGTACGAAAGTCTGCGAGCGGATAGGCCCATCGCGGTCGACTGCGATACGATCTGCGACGGTGTCGCGGTCCCGTACATTACAGAAGAAATGTTCCCTCTGTTGCGCGGCATCGTCGATCGAGTGACACTCGTTTCCGACGAAAAAGTCAGACGGATGGTGAAACAGTTGGCTCTTGGCAACAAGATTGTCGCAGAACCATCTGGTGCATTGGCGGCGGCCGCGGCGTTGGCGACGCCTGAGCCCCAACGCGGAAGGTCCGTCTGTCTGATCACGGGAGGCTGCATCGACGCACGGAAACTTGTCGCGATCTTAGACGATATTTGATTTGCCACGTAGGTCAGTCGCTCCCAGACTCAGGGCTGCTCATTGAATTCGTTTACCGAGTCTCGCGAATAGGCGTCAAGGATTTCATCCGTTTTCGCGTAAAGCTTGAGCGATGTTGTCGACTTTGAGGTTTCGCAACCAGTTGATTGCCAAATTTCTCGCTCCCGCCAGAATCTGAGGAGCAGAACCCGTTTGCACGTGGCAGCGGCCTTCGTCAAACGATTCGTTCATGAATAATCCCGGGTAACTAAGATCCGTGACGCAAAACTCTTTGCTGCCGGTTCGTCGAGCTGCGGATTCGAAACAATCAGCGACCATCACCAATGCCACGTTGCCGCGCGGACTCGGGGGGGGACGTAGTTGTCTTGGAACGAGCGCCGAAAGAAGCATTCTTCGGTGATCGAAATGATGCGTGCTGTTTTTCGTACGATTTGGAACAATGGCATCAGCGGTAGAATCGAGCAAATTTGGAAGTCGCGCCAGCGGTTTCTTGAGTAATATAGCACGACCGCCGTTTCGATCGCGTGCGTTGCCAGGTACGCAAAGTTGATCACCATCAGAATGAACCACGTCTCGATCGAAAACGTGAAAACCATGTAAACGGCGTACGCCCAAAAACACAGCAAGCACGCGATGTTGAAAAACCAAATGTTCGCCAGGACCAGAAAGTTGCTCAGCCGGAAATTCGGGCTGAAGATGTTGGCCATGTCGACGTGCTTGCGCGACTTGTATCGGATCGCTCCTCGATTCCAGCGTCGGCGTTGTTTGAAGAACGCCTTCCAAGTTGTTGGCAAGTTGGTGTAACAAGTTGCATAGGGTGCGTAGGCGACTTTGTATCCGGCTTTTCGGATGCGGATGGTGAGATCGCCGTCTTCGCCGGGTCCCACGTCCCAACCCATCGCGCGTTCGACGGCCTCACGGCGGAACGCTCCGAAAGCTCCCGAACACACGGCGAGGACGCCCAGCCTCGAAGAGACAATTCGTCCTGTAAAGATCGCGTGCAAGTATTCGTTGGCCTGCAACCAAGTGATGAGATTCGTAAACGGAT
>CAUZVF010001171.1:0-2538 GCA_963582955.1 Planctomycetota bacterium | reverse complement strand
TTTCGAACCAAGACGCACGGTTGACGGCATTATGGCGAAGCCCGCCGGTTCATCGGCGATCCACGAAACGAGCTTCCATGTGCGACCACCGTTGACCGTGCGTACGCACATCGGTCGCCCCTCACGCCGGTTCGGTTTGGCGGCAGTGAGAAAGAGCATGCAGTCGTGTTTGCCGTTCACGATGTAGTCAGTTCGCGCGGCGATCCCCTGCTGACCAAACAACGGAAGTCGAAACGGGCCTTCCCAATCGTGGCCTCGATCCATCGAATAATAGAACCGCGCTGGGCCGGCATGCGCGCTGGTCATTCGCACGGTCATGCAGAACTCCGGATGTGTGAAGTTGATTCCACCGGCACAATCTCGCCACGGTTTCTCTTTCAATCCAGGCGGTGTGATGCCATGCAAAGCTTCTCCGATCGGAATCAAAGTGCCCTTCGCGGCCGGATTCTCGATGCTCCATGTCTCACCGCCATTGAGGCTCCGGGCGAGTAAATGTTCTTCAGGTTTTTCCTTGTCGATGTGGTGACTGCGCCCGCGATCCTTGTAGTAACCCGCGCTGAATCCAACGAGAATCTCGTCCCCCCACGACCAGATCCCATGATTCGCCGGCCAACCGCCGAAGCGCCCCTTGACCGAATAAACGTCAACATGGCGCACGACCCCGGTTTTTGTTTGGGCCCATGCCGCCGACGTCGCGTCGATGCTACAACTGAATGCCAGCACGAACAGCCAGGAACTTCGCATCATTTCAAGTTCTCCGGTTCGCTATCGGACTCCACCAATTCCTTCGTCTTCATCGCTTGGTCTGTCTCTTCAGTTTACACACTGGATTCCGAATTGTATTGCCGCCATCGTTCAAATCGGCGGCACTGGCCCAAATGCCCTAAACGTTGTTTCTTTCAAAAATCGTTCACCAAAGACAAGTACCGCAATGTGTGACGCCGGTCGGTCGCGCCGAAGAAGCGAACGCCCAACGAGAGGATCTGCGATGCCCTAACCAAACAGAAACAACGAGCCGATTTTCACTTGACCAACCACGGACTTCTTGGTCGGTCGTTTGTATTGGTGTCCCATTTTCGACGAGTTTAGCGAACACAACCACCCAGGACGGTTCGACTGATGCGCGCACGGCCGGAATCGCATCTGCCGCAAGAGTTATCGACCTGTGCAGTTTCGGTTGGCCGAACATCGGACTCTTGGCTTCATCAGCTTGGTGTCGGGGATCAATCAGTTTCAGCCGCATCCGACGCGCCGTAGTAAAATCCTAGCCAAACTCACGCCCTGACGCTATTCTTTACGACGACTGATGACACCATCGCGTGCCGGCGGATGAAACAGGAGTTGGTTTGTTGACGACAAATCGTAACTTGCAACCGGTATTGCACCTGATTCTGGTTGCCGCGCAATGTGTGGCTGCCGCCGGTGTCTCTCACGCCGCCGATCGCACATTGCGAGGCCACTCAGGCTCAACGACCGGGCTGGCATGGCATCCAGACGGCAAGTGGCTGGCCTGCGGCTGTTTCGATAAATCGATCGGAATCTGGAATGTCGAAACCGGCAAGCGGCGGCAATCGCTCACGGGGCACACGCATTATGTTTATTGCGTGGCGTGGAATCGGGACGGCACGAAGCTCGCCAGTTCCAGTTACGACCGGACGGTGAAAGTCTGGGACATTCGGACCGGGCGAGAACTCTGGACGAATCGGGGGCACACGTCTGCTGCCATGAGCGTTGTGTGGAGCCCCGACGGCTCGAAGCTGGCGACGGGAAGCCAGGACAAGACAGTTCAGGTGTTGAGCGCGGCCAATGGAAAGACTCTTCACGTTCTCAAGGGGCATACGGATTTAATCATCAGCGTTGCGTGGAGCCCTGACGGGAAGACACTCGCGAGCGGAGGATTCGACGACGTGGTCAGGTTGTGGGATCCCATAGCCGGCACATCGTCGGGAATCGTCAACGGACACACAGACGCCATCGAGATGGTGTATTGGAGTCCGGACGGAAAGCGACTGGCCAGCGGCGGACGTGACCTGACCGCGATTCTGTGGGCGATGCCAGAGGGCAGAAAACTACAAGTGCTCAAAGGGCACTCGCGGCGAATCGAGAGCGTGTCCTGGACACCGGACGGTACTCTGCTGGCAACGGGCAGCCAGGACAAGACGGTCAAGGTATGGAATACAGCTACTGGTACGCTGCTCCACACACTGACCGGTCACAAGAAGCCGGTGCGAGGTGTCACATGGTCGCCGGACGGCAAACTGCTTGCAAGCGGCAGCGACGATCATTCCATTCGCATTTGGGACATGTCGCGGCGGTGATGGCGGCGCGGACAGGCAGCACGACTGCAAGCGAGTGGATGTCGGGCAACAGTCGCTGGCGCTTCGTGCTAGCCGAGTTTTAGCTCCGACGGCGTGTCGGAGCAACTCTTGCTCGCTTCGGTTTGGCACGCATGTGCAGATAACTATTTGATTTAGGAGGTCGCCAAAATCCCATTCGCCACGCGCTGTCAGAATGATATCTCGGTGTTCCGTGGAAGCG
>CAUZVF010001170.1:0-2540 GCA_963582955.1 Planctomycetota bacterium | reverse complement strand
CGGTCGCTCACTTTGCTGCCGCAGCGGACCTGTCCCAGGTTCGCACCCTGAATCACCGGATAGAAGGCCCACGACAAACCAGTGGCAATATCCTGATGCTCATCGTTTGCCAACGGAGACATAACACAGACCCCTCCCAGACTTCGTCGTGACGGTCCGCACCCGTTTCCCGGCGTTTGGGATGAGTTCCTGTTCCCAAAGCGGATCTTGGATTAGAGCAACCATTTTCGCAAGTCCAAGTAGGATCCTCGGCGGTTTGTAGAGAGACGCCGCCCGCCAAATAGTTGCCGCGCCTCCGAAGAGTATTGTCGCATGCCGCGCGCGCGGTGTCATAGGTGGTCTCGCGCCGCGCCAAAATGGACGCCCGCACAGAGACCCCGCGCGTTGATTACACAGTCACAGTTGATGCCGCGTTTCAATCGGTGTGCATCGCGGCGGCGAGAATCTTCGAGGTGCCTTCGCGCATGATGCGTGGATCGACCATTTCGCCCGCTTGCAGTGTTGCGCGGACTTGCTTGCCGGAGATGAAGACCGGCTTTTCTTCGCTGTGGTTGCTCATCAAATCGACGCGGCCCAGCGATTCGTAGAAGGCGGCGAAGCCGACGTTGACCGGCTTGATCTGTAAATCGCCGGCGAGGTTGTCGAAGATTTCCTGTGCGTCGAAGTCGCCCCAGATGGAGCTGCCGTCGTGATACGGAGCGTCGGCGTGTTTGCGGCCGATGACGATGTTGGTGTAGCCCATGTTCTGCCGGTAAATGCCGTGCATCACCGCTTCTTTGGGTCCGCCGTAAAACATCTTGATGTCGACGCCCAAGATTACCACACGGTCGGGAACGCTCTCGCCCCGCGATTCCCACAATTCGGAGTCGCTATCCCCTTCGCCCAGTCCACGGTCGGCAATCAACTGGTCGTAAGTTTGCATGCGAATTTCGGCGCTGACATCGTCACCCTTGGTTTCGCCGATCAGCGGATTCAACACCGCGCCAGCGTTCTTGCCGTCGCGAAGCAGTGTCTCCAGTGCGTAGACCATCGCGTATTCGTGTGCGCGGTGCAGCGGGTTGCGCGTCTGAAAGGCAACGACGGCGTCCCAGCCTTTTTCGGCCAGCAGTTTGCGCACTTCGCGCGGCGTGAGAACCGAATCACCGAAAGCGAGATTCTTCGGCTGCGACAGCGCGCGGATCTCGCCGCCAATGAGGTGTGTCTTGTCGGTCTCGTTCAGTACCATGTCGCCGCCGGGATGGTCGGTCCGTTCGGTGAGGTAGACCGATTTCAGATAGCGGGACTTGTCCCACTCGAAGATGTCGGTCACGTCGAGCGTCGCTACGATTTCGCCGTCGGGAGCTGTCAGCGCAACCGTCTTCCCGTATGACAATCTGTCGGCCGTTTCGGCCGTAACCGGCAGCGACAGCGGAATTGTCCAGGCGTATGTTTTGCCGTTCGACTCGATGACCGATTCGTCCCGCACGCGGTTGAAGACGGCCGAAGTCATCGGCCCGGTCAGCGGACTGAGCGTGCCGTCACCCAGTCGATAGACTGTCGAAAGATCGGCCGCCGAAACGGGAACCTGCGGCAACCCGGCTGCTTTGGCTTTGAAGTCGTCAATTTCGTCGGCACCAACAGTGCGGCACACCGGTTCAGTTAATCCACCATGCGGGGGGATCAGGTCGCTCATTCGTTTAGTCCTCAGTCACGTTTCACCCAAATTCCCGAGTTGGCGTTGTCCTCGCAAACCTGCCACCAATGCCCTCGGCCTGAACAACAAGGTCGCGGAGGGCGATTTTAACAAAATGTTTACGCTGTCGGTTCGACTGATGGCTTCCAGGAAGTCGAACGGCGTTTGGGTGTCACGAGTTCAGGATCGCAGGAAGCCTTTTGATGCCAGCAGTTTGATGACGGTATTCGCACATTCATCAACCGATTGCTCACCCGTTTTCAGCACCACGTCAGGCGATTCCGGAACCTCGTAAGGCGCTGTGACTCCAGAAAATTCCGTCAGCTTGCCTGCATCGGCCGCAGCGTATTGCCCGCGAGAATCACGCTCGCGGCACAATTCTATCGGAGCATCGACGTGAACCGTCAGGAATCTGTCGGTGCCGACGACTCCAGCAACTTTGTTGCGAACGGTTGCGTTCGGGGCCACAAACGCCGCAATGCAAATGATGCCGGCGTCGTTCAGGATTTTTGCAAGGTATGCCGACCGGCGCAGGTTCTCTGATCGTTCCTCGAAGCTGAAGCCAAGGTCTTTACTGAGTCCTCGGCGGACCTGCTGTCCGTCCAGAACCGTGACCGCTCGACCGCTGTCGAACAACTTGCGTTCAATCGCTTTCGCAACCGTTGTCTTGCCGCTGCTTGTCAGACCAGTCAGTAGTACGGTGACTGGCTTCTGGCCATAGCGAGCTTCGAGTTCTTCGGGAGTCACTTCGCTGATGTCGCCAGCCTGCTTCGCGTCTTCTTCAACGGCGATCTCCTCTTCCCACGCTGCCAGCTTCTTCCCACCGGCACTGCGATCCAAAATCATTGCCGCTGCCACAGTTGCGTTC
>CAUZVF010001169.1:0-2541 GCA_963582955.1 Planctomycetota bacterium | reverse complement strand
ACAGCTATCACAGACAGCAGCCAATCGCGTGATAGGAGCGTAGCAACTGGAGGTGTGCCGGGAATGGTTCCTTTAAGCCTACTGTTCCGCATTCGACGAGTTTCGCGAACAGAATCGGATCGAAACCCGTGTGACCGGCCTCCCATCCCGCGCGACTAGCAGGCGAATCTTGAAGAATCCGGTGCTGGGATAAAGTGAGACTCAGAACAACCCGCGTACCGGTCGTCCCGCCACGATGAAGTGCGGGCGGCCCGTCGGGTCGACGACTCGAGTGTCAGGGCCATATCCCAGGGAGTGGTACATCGTGGCAACGAAGTCGCGAGTATGCACGGGGTCGTCGGTCGGGTGCCCGCCGATGTTGTCGCTCGCCCCGTGAATGCGGCCGCCCTGAATTCCACCGCCGGCGAGTACCGTGCTGTAGACCTGGCCCCAGTGATCACGGCCCGAGCCCTTGTTGATCTTCGGCGTGCGACCGAACTCGCCCGTCCAGGCGACGAGCGTCTCGCCGAGTAATCCGCGATCTTCGAGATCTTCCAGCAGCGCCGAAAACGCGCGATCTAGCGGAGGCAGCAACAGGGTTTTCATCAACTTGAAGTGGTCCTTGTGAGTGTCGAAGTTCTTCGTGGAATGCAGGAACATCCATGGCACCGTTACCAGCCCGACGCCCGCTTCGACCAGACGGCGGGCCACCAGGCAGCTGCGGCCGAACTTGTTGTCGCCGTAGCGTTCGATCATCTCGGGCTTCTCTTCGTCGAGATCGAAGGCTCGCCACGAGGAGCTGGCGCTGAGAATATCGATCGCCAGACGCTGAAAGTGGTCATACCGATTTTCGGCAGTCGAATCGGATTTACGCGGTCGCTGCACGGCATTCAGAAGCGCCGCGCGTTCGGATTGGCGTTCCGAGAGGACTTCTTTCGGAGGCATGAAGCCCGGCGGCATGCTGCCCGGTATCCAATCCTTGTCGATCAGCAACAGGGGATCGTACTTCGGACCGAGGAAACCGGCGTGTTGACCTCCCCATTGAAAGTTGTTCTGGTCGCCGATTCGCACCGGAAGATGAACGGCCGCGGGCAAACCGTTGCGATCGCCACGCAACTGGCGGATCACGCCGCCGACACAGGGTGGATCGCGGCGATCCATTTGAGGTTCACCTCGTTGTCGCTTAGCGTGCAACAACCCGGTCAGGTTGTAGTGCACGCCGACTCCGTGAGTACCGCTATTATGAAAGGTCGAACGAATGACCGAGAAGCGATGGGCATTTTTCGCCAGCATTGGCAGATGCTCGCACACTTCGACGCCGGTGACACTAGTCGGGATTGCCGAAAACTCACCGCGGAAACCATCGTTGGCAAACGGCTTGACGTCGAAAGTCTCCTGCTGTGCCGGACCGCCGGTCATGTAGAGCAGGATGCAGGACTTCGCCCGTCCACCGCCTGCCGAATCGGCCTGCGCTTCGTGTCGGCATTGCAGCAAATCGGGCAATGCCAAGCCGAACGTCGACAGGGCTCCCGCCTTGAGCAACGTGCGCCTGCACAGCGATTCGAATTGCGAGTCCGGCATCAGCTAATCCCTCTGTAGTCCACTTTGAGGTTTCCAAAATGAAACGAGACTCGGACGTATCGAATCCATCGACGACAGCACGCATTATGCGGGATTGATGTGTTCCGCGGCAAGCCACGCTGGTGACACTGCTACTGTGTCCCTTCAGCGTAAGCAACTCCTGTCCTGTTGACGCGTCCCAAACCTTGGCCGTTTTGTCCCCACTCGCGGAGGCTAGCTGTTTCCCGTCCGGGCTGAACGCCACGCTGAATACTACGCCGGTGTGTCCACGTAGTGTCAGCAAATTTAGCCTCGTGGCCGCGTCCCAAACCTTCACTGTTCTGTCATAACTCGCCGAGGCCAGCCGCATTCCGTTCGGGCTGAACGCCACGCTGTGGATGTTGCTGACGTGTCCAACGCTCTTGATACCACGAACTACGAATCAGTTTGCGGCACTTGACCGAATCGCGACTGCTCAGGCTTTGCGCGTAGGAGGCATGAAAGAACCGGGTTTCAGGACGCTTCGTCCAGAGCCAAGCCGGCCAGAAAACCGCCGTCAAAAGAGACTTCGCAAGACCTGGCGGAATGTTGATAAGCAGATCACGCTGAATACGACCGTCGCCAAGGGCTTGCAGATGATCACAAATCAGCTGGATATGCCAATTGTCAATGAATTCGACTAATTCGACGGAATTCCACGCCTGCTTGACAAACTCGTACAGGCTGAGTTCCGCCCGTTCGATTTCATCAATTCGCTCCAATTTCCTCAGTGCTGTCCGCACCCGCCTCAACTCTACTTCGCTGAGTAAGTGCGCATGCGATCTGAGCAATTTCAGATTCGACTGCGTCTCGGCTGAGATCATTGCCGTGGCTATCCGTTTGGGCCAATTTGATCGGTTTCCTGACACCCAGAAACTCAGTCATCTCCCGCTGAATTGAGAGGCAAGTCTTCCAGTCCTCATCCTTGTGGGACTTGCTATAGAGTTCCTCATAGCGGGCGCG
>CAUZVF010001168.1:0-2544 GCA_963582955.1 Planctomycetota bacterium | reverse complement strand
ATCTGATTAAGCGACAACAATGGGATGCCTACATGGAGGCCTTTGAAGACTTGCTCAACAGATGCACCACCGAATGGGCGCCGTGGTACGTCATCCCCGCGGACCAGAAGTGGTACCGCAACCTGGCAATTTCGCGAGTCATCGTCGACACACTACGGAAAATGAATCCTCAATATCCGCCGCCGGAAGTCGACGTCAGCGATATTGTTATTGATTGATCCAACCCGCACGGAATTAGGAGCAAATTGATTCACGAAAAAGACTCATCATTGGGGGGTACCACGTCTTGCCGTCCAGGCAAGGCGTGTCGCGCAGCGACTGGAAACCGCTCTCAAGTGCTGAAACCAAGTTCCGTTAGGAGTGCTCACTGGCACGCTCGGCGAAGTTGTATTCTGGCTCTGATCGTGGTAGAGCGATTTCCGGCGGCTGCGCCGCACACCTTGCCTGAACGGCAAGATGTGGTACCCGCGCAAAGAGGCCATTGCGTTTTTACGAAAAGCGCGCTCGGCGCGCGAGCGTGACAGATTGAATACCTAAGAAAGACTTGAGCGTAGCATTCATGAACTCACTTCGAACCACAAACAGTCCATCCTGCTTTTGCTTGGTGATAGCAATCGTTTTATCTGGATGCTTACAAACATCAGCAACCGCACAATCAAAGCGGCCGCGTTTCGAATTCACTCGCATGGTGGCTCACTGGGCGCAGTATGCCAACGACGAATACATTCCGTTCATCGATGAGGCCGAACCCGATTTGGTGCAACTGGGTTTCTACGGAGCTCATTTTTGGAGCCTGGCGCACACGCCGCAATACAAGGGATATCCGGCTCATCTTCCGTTGCAGGGATTCGACGAGTGCGGCGGATGGTTTCAGGAAAAGAACGCCTACCTGCGGAAGAAGAACATCAAAGTCATCGGCCACTTCAATGTCGAGTTCCTCGTCGGCGATCTGGAAAGTCCCGACGGTCCGCGCGGGTTTTTCAAGTTCTATCGCGACCTGTGGGACGAAAAGAGGCTCGGTCCAAAACCTGTTGACGATCCGACCGACTTCCTCGAACGCGGACCTGATGGCCAATTCATCGTCAACAACAGCTACAGCATTGGCGGCATGAAGGAATACTGGGCCTGTCTGCGGAATCCCAATTGGCAAAAGGTACTCAAGGCTTGGGTCAAACATGGAATCGACCGCGGGTTGGACGGCTTCATCGCCAACTATTTCTACAAGCACAATTGTCATTGTCAGCATTGCCAGTCGGGATTTCGTTCGTATCTCTCGTCGCGGTTTCAACGTGACGAATTGGACAAGCAGTTCGGAATCAAAAACGTTAAAACGCATCAATTCGAAGAGATGGCTTATTGGCACAAGCCCGAAGAGTCGACTCCGTTACGACGCGAGATGCTGCGTTGGGCTCAGATTTCCAATAAACGTGTGTTTGACGAAGTCTTCGTCAAATACGGTCGCTCGCTGAAGCCCGATCTGATCGTGGCGCAATGGAATCACCTCAGTAACTTCAGCCAAATCCGCGGCGACGAACGCTGCCTGCTGCCGGCCAAACTATGGGGCCGCGACGAAGACTATCTGTGGTACAGCATGGGAGCCAGCGGTTACTACAGCGATCTCGAAAACCGTTATCTCGGCGAGGGCACTCTGCAAGCCCGCTATGTCCGCGGCGCGTTCGACGACAAACCCTTCACGCTGGGAAAGTACGAGAACACTCGCATCCGCACGGCCATCGCCGAACTGGCGGCCAATGGCGGAGCACCGATGGGATTCTACACTCGCTTCACCGACCCGCTGGCCCGCGCCGAGATCGTGCGCTACTACCAATTCCTGAAACGCTACGACAATCTGTATCGAGCCAACAAATCGCACGCCGAGGTTGCGCTACTTTATCCCCGCAAAGCCGTGCATGCGGGAAACATCACGCCGGTGACAACGTTCCGCCAACTCGGCACGAAGATGCTTGACCAACACATCCTGTTCGATGTCATTCCCGACGACATGACGGAAGAATTCAACCTGAGACGCTACAAGTTCGTCGTCCGGACAGAATCGCCTGCCGCTCTGCCCGATCCCAAAGATTCCAAACTCAGCCGCTTCGAAGCGCCGTACACCGTTCGCATCTCGGCGAGTCGTCCCAAAACTGCACATGAACTTACGATTCACTTTGTCAACTACAACCGTCACGAACCACCGAAATCCAAAAACGGCCGGCCGAGTGCTGGAGGCGGAATCAAAGACGAGAAACCGATCCTGGTCGAAGGTGTCAAAGCAAACTTCGTGGTACCGCCAGACGCCATCGTGCTTTCCGTGGAGGCAGCAACTCCCGAGAATCCCGACGGAGTGCCCGTGAAATTCAAGATGTCCGGCAACCGCATCGAGTTTGATATGCCCGCGTTTCTGGTGTACTCAATCGCGAGGATCAAAGTCGAATACGCACCATGACTCGCGTTGCAATTCTTCAGCTGCCTTAATCGGCTTTCCGTACAGGTCGAGGCGTCCAAACAGAAAGTGAATCGTGCAATGACTAAGATCACAGTAGC
>CAUZVF010001167.1:0-2546 GCA_963582955.1 Planctomycetota bacterium | reverse complement strand
TAATTGCGTTGTTTCGTGAATAATCCGGGTTAGCGCGGTTGTATGAGGAGAGTTTCATCATGAGTTTGGAAGAACGGCGCGAACGCGGTTTGAAGCTGATCGAAGAGATGCTTGGCGAGGAAAAAGCTCAGGCCGCTCTGAAACATTGGCAGGAGATTTGTCCGGAATTCGGTGAATACGTGACCGAGTTTGTCGCCGGAGAAATCTGGAGCCGGCCAGGTCTCGATCGGCGGACAAAGAGTCTGGTGTCGATCGGAATTCTGGCCGGTATCGGTCGGCCGCGTGCGTTGGAACTCAATATCCGGTTCGCTTTGAACAACGGGGTTACCCGGCAAGAGATTACCGAAGCTCTGTTCCAAGTCGCCGTTTACGCGGGCTTCCCCGCGTGCTGGGAAGCTCTGGCCGCCGCCGCGAACGTCTTCGAGGAAGCGGAAGACAACGAGTAAATCCGCGTTTCCAAATCACAGCCGCTTCTTGAAATAAAATAGTTTTTCGGTCGTTGTTCCGGAATCCGTCTTGGTGACCACCGTAACAAGCTCCCAACGCTCACGTCCCAGTTTCAGAATCTGCCGGCCAAGCGTTTGATTCGATTCATCAGCCTTCACCGTCATTTGCAAGTATTGCCATTGAGCATTCGCCGCGTTGCCGGCATTGTTGGTGTCATCCTCCGGTCAAGACGGTTGCTGCAGCGAATGCACCAAATCCGATTAAGACGCTAAGCATCAACATTCTGGCTGCCAATTTCTTTGTCGTTTGCAGTGTCTTATCCTTTGCATTTGAAGGGGCACTGCCTAAAAACCGGACGGTCAATTCGTCCCGAAACAAGCGGCGTTTTTGGCATTAAATTTTGAGCCACGAAGTGGCGGCGTACCCCGTTGGGCAACGCTGTGAAGTATTTTGTATCTGCAAAAACTGGGGTTTCCCGATTTTGGGTGATATGAAAAAGGCCAGATTCTCAAGTAGAATTAACTGAAACATGTCAGTCAGAAAGGAATCTGGCCATGAGTCGCAGGAAGCAATTGAAATGCCGTATTGATTTTTGGGCGGCTCTCGTGCTGAACCAAGGAAACTCGCCATGTCAGCGATCAACACCCGCTATCCTCAAAGCAACCTCGCCGCGTGCATGTTGCCGTGGACCGAGGACTTTCAACTCGACGTGCCGAAGTTCGAGCGGCACATTCAGGCCGCGCTGGATGACGGTTACAAGTGCTTGTACCTGATGGGCACGGCCGGCGAAGGCTATGCGCTGAGCGAGGAACGCTTCCAGCAAGTCGTCGAGGTCTTCGCCGCCAAGACCATACGCGACGGGATCGATCCGCAAATCGGCGTCATCGGGCTATCGATGGAACAGATTATCCATCGGCTCGGCGTGGCCTATGATCGGGGCATCCGCATGTTCCAGATCTCGCTGCCGAGTTGGGGAGCACTCGACGAAGCCGAAACGATGATCTTTTTCAAGACGGTCTGTGGTGAGTTTCCCGATAGCCGGTTCCTGCATTACAACCTTCCTCGCGCAAGACGCATCATTCGCGGCGCCGAGTATCACCGCATCGCCGAAGAGGTTCCCAACCTGGTCGCCACCAAGAATAGCTCGACCGATTACGCCCGCACGGCAGATCTTTTGGAGAACGCTCCCGAGATTCAACACTTTCTGTTGGAAGGCAACTTCGCGATGGGCTGCACGCTGGGCGAGTGCTCGCTGTTGTGCAGCTACGATGCCTTGTTTCCCACGACGACATGGAAGTTCTTCGAAGCGGGGAAGAACAAAGACCTCGAAGAACTATTCCGTATCACTCACTTCTTCCGCGAGGTGGGCACAAAACTATTCGAGCATTGCACGCGAGACATGATCGACGGCAGCTACGATAAGACGTTCATTTGGCTGCGGGATCCCGAATTCTCGACCCGATTGTTGCCGCCATATCTGGGTCTGAGCGAAGAGGAATCCGCGCAGTGCCGCAAGATATTTGACGAGCACTACCGAGACATTTTGTAAGGAGTTCTGAATGCGAGCAGTCAGCCTTGTCATCGCAAACTTGATGATGGTCACAACCGCCAGTGCCGACGATCCGGCGTTCCATGTTCCGACCGGTCAGCGGCAACTGTTTCTTGACGACCACGGAATCGACAAATTGGACGGCGTCAAACGGACGATGCACCGGCCTCGGAAGCTGGGAGCCGTCATTCGGCCTCGCTATTTCGATGGCAAGGAAAAGTCGATCCAAACACGCAGCGGACCGCAATGGGATGCCGAACGCGGTGTTTATCGAATCTGGCTGATCACGCGCGACTGCTACGAAAGTGCCGATGGACTGCATTGGACACCCACGAAACAGCGTCCGAATCTGCCGGTGATCAGCGCCGTCATCGATCCGGACGATCCCGATCCGAACCGTCGCTACAAGGGATTGGTTGCACGAGGCGGCATCCGTGAACCCGTCGTCAGTCCGGACGGAATCACCTGGAAAAAGCTCGATGCCGCACCGATCCCGTCGCAGGATGAATCGAACCTCTCGTACGACGAAACAACTAGGACGTTCATCGCC
>CAUZVF010001166.1:0-2548 GCA_963582955.1 Planctomycetota bacterium | reverse complement strand
GTCTGATCGTCGTGAAAAACGCGGACGGTGAACTTTTCGAACATATTGTCACACCTGGGCAATTCACGGAAACACTGGTCAAACCCGGTGATGAGGTGAAGGAAGGAGATTACCTCGCCGGAGATCTCGTTTGTGAACTTGATTCGTCGATGCTGACCGACAAAGAAAAGCAGCAGCAAATCCTGGTCACTCAGTCGGAGGCCGATTTTAAGAACGGTACCGAAAACGTCGCGATTCAAAAGACTCAGAACGAAAGCGATATCGCCACTGGGAATCTGGCTGTCGAACTGGCAGCACTCGATCTTGAGAAATTTGAAAAGGGGGAATCGATCCAAACAGAAAACGAGATCAAAAGTGAGATCACGTTGGCCGAAGAGATATTGACACAGGCTCGCTTGAATTACGAATTCAACAACCGAATTGCCAAAAAGGGTTACAAGACGTTAAACGAAGTCGAGACCCTGCGGATCGCCGCCAAGGATGCCGAACTGAAACTGGCCATCGCCAAAGAGAAGCTATTAGTCCATAAGAAATACACCTACAAACGGACCATGAAAGAGCTGACAGAAAACGCCGCGGAAACCGGACGCGAACTGCAACGTGTCGAGCGATCCGGCATTGCCGCGTTGACTGGTTTTCAGGCCGTATTGAAGGCGCGGCAACTGACGTTTGAACTCGAACAGGAGAAACTCGTCGATCTGCGAAGGCAAATTAAGGGCTGCCGTTTGATCGCTCCAGCAAACGGCAAGGTCGTTTATGCCACGCAACAAAGCCGGCGCAGTGAACCGGTCGTGATTGAAGAAGGCGCGACCGTCCGTGAGAGGCAGACGATTATCAAACTGCCCGATTTCACTCAAATGAAGGTGGATGCCCGCATCCACGAATCGAAGATCAGCAAGATTCGCGTGGGTTTGTCTGTCAAGATTCAGGTCGATGCATTCCCCGAAACGATTTTCAATGGTGTCTTGGATACCGTATCCGACGTGCCAGTTCCGGGGAGCTGGCCGAACATGGACCTGAAGGAATACGAGACGGTGATTCGCATTACTGATACCGCCGAACAGGTTCAGGATTTGAAACCGGGGCTGACGGCCGGTCTGGAAATCATCGTCGACGACGGTGGCGACGGCAGCGTTCTGCAAATACCCGTTCAAGCGGTCGTTGCCGCTGGTGGCGTGTATTCGCTGTTTGTCTTGACAGCCGATGGACCGCGGCGGCGGACGGTCGAAATCGGAAAGTCGAACGACACGGCGATCGAACTAATTAAAGGAGTCGATGTTGGCGAGCGAGTCGTCCTGAATCCTCGCACGCATTTCGCCAGCGAAATCGAAGATCTGGAAACAGCGGCGGCAAAGAAAAAGAAAGAAGAAGAAATGAACGGTGCAACGGCCACGAAGCCGAACACTGATGCCAAGCCAAGCCAAAAACCAGTTCAATCGAAATCCCAAAAGTACGCCAAGAAGAAACGCCCGGATCCCAAAGCCTTCTTCTCGAAAACAGACAAGAACGGCGACGGCAAATTGTCGAAAGACGAATTGCCCGCTGGAATGCAGAACCGGTTTGCCGATCTGGACAAGAACAGCGACGGCGGAATCGACAAGCAGGAATTGATGAAGGCCGATCCGAAAGAGCGCGCCGGCGGCAAAGTGGCGGCCGGTTCCGACTGAATTCTATAGCGAACGCGGGCATCATGCTACGATTGGTGGGCCACGTTCCGGCTGCTCCCGAAACGACAACCTCCCATTCCTTTCTTTCGTGAAATGTTCGCACCCGTGAGACTTGCCGCCCAAATCGTCGATCTCCATAAGTATTACGACTTGGGAACCGTTGTCGTGAAGGCGTTGCAGGGTGTTTCGGCCGAGTTTCCCGAAGGCGATTATGTCGCCATTATGGGATCATCAGGGAGCGGCAAGAGTACGCTGCTCAACTTGCTCGGCGCATTGGACCGTCCAACGCACGGAAAGTATTTTTTGGGCGGCCACGACGTTTCGGAACTCAGTGACGACCAATTATCGCTGATCCGAAATCACATGATTGGATTCATTTTTCAATCGTACAACCTGATCGCTCAATACAGCGTGCTGGAAAACATCGAAGTCCCGCTACATTACCGTCGCGGAAACCCGCCAATCTCGGCGAGCGACGTCAACCGTTGCATCGACTTGGCCGCGGAAGTGGGACTCGCTGATCGGCTGGAACATCGCCCCTACCAACTTTCCGGCGGACAACAACAGCGAGTCGCGATCGCCCGTGCGCTCGTCAACGACCCCGAAATTATCCTGGCCGACGAACCCACCGGAAACCTCGATTCGGCGACCGAAGTGGAAATCATGCAAATCTTGGACCGTCTGAACCGGGAAGGCCGCACCATCATGATGGTCACCCACGAAACCGAAATCGCTCACCACGCCAAACGGCAGATCCACATGAAAGACGGCCGCATCGATGGCGAGGACGTGTTTCGCGATTAGTTGCCGCGATTGCCTCTGCATCCAGTTTAGGCTAGCGGGAAGCGTTAGCTTCCTGGCCGAGTTCATTCGACTTTCGA
>CAUZVF010001165.1:0-2553 GCA_963582955.1 Planctomycetota bacterium | reverse complement strand
GTTGGGTTCGATGCCATTTATCCACCCGAGAAAACACTCGACCTGAAGGCAACTTATCAAGGTCAATTGGGCGAAGTAAAATGGCAGCCAATTTCAACGAAAGACGACTATGGAATCATCGACATCGGTAAGTCGGTCAAAAACTATAAAGGTTCGTGCATGTATGCCACGACCGAGTTTCACTCGCGGGAGGCTCGCGAGATCGAGTTTCGATTGGGAACCCCGAATGCTTGGAAGATGTGGGTTAATGGCAAGATGCTCTTCGGCCGCGACGAATACCACCGCGGGATGTCGTTGGATCAATACAAAGTGACCGGAGCCGTCAAAGCCGGCAAGAATTCGATCGTCTTGAAAATCTGCCAGAACGAACAAACCGATAGTTGGGCACAACGATACCAATTTCAGATTCGCGTCTGCGATGCGTCGGGCGTTGCCGTCCTTTCGAGTGCCGACGATCGAACGTCTCAACTGACAGACAAGCCGGCCCGCTGACCCATTTCAATCAGGAATCGATGGATGAATTGCCGTATACAAAACGTGATCGTTGCTCTGAGCTTCGTATTCCTCTTCGCCGGAGCCGATTGGCTGCAATTTCGTGGCAGTGACGGAACGGGAGTTTCAAAGGACAATGCTGTTCCCGTTACTTGGAGTGTTTCGGAAAACATCGCTTGGAAAATCCCGCTGGAAGGACGTGGCGTATCCGGTCCGATTGTGATCGGCGACCGTGTTGTCGTCACCAGCAGCAGTGGATTTCGCCAAGACAAGCTGCACGTAAAATGCTTTGACGTTAGCAGCGGAGACGTTTTGTGGCAGCGGCAATTCTGGGCGACTGGCCGCACAATGTGCCATCCCAAGATGTGCGTGGCCACGTCGACTCCCGCCAGTGATGGAAAGCGAATATTCGCGTTCTATTCCAGCAACGATGTCGCATGCCTCGATTTGGACGGCAACCTGCTTTGGTATCGGGGGTTGGGCCGAGATTTCCCGAACGCCAGCAACAGCTTGGGAATGGCATCGTCACCGATCGTCGTTGACGACACCTTGGTCGTGCAGGTCGAAAACGACGCCGATTCGTTTGCGACGGGATTGAATGTCGAAACCGGAGTCGCTCGATGGAAGATTCCGAGGACGAAGCGTGCCAACTGGACAACGCCGTCGATTCTGAGAGATCAATCAGGCAATACCAATTTGGTTTTGTTGCAATCATCCGCCGGAGTTGCCGCGATTCACCCGCGCACCGGAAAAGTGTTCTGGTCGTACGACGACGGAGCCTCGACGATTCCGTCGTTAGTCGTTTCGGGCGATGTGGCGTATGTGCCATCGAACGGATTGACGGCCATCAAATCGTCGCTCGACGGCAAGACATCAACCACATTGTGGCGTCAGGGAAAGCTTGGACCGGGAACTTGCAGTCCTATCATCGATGGCGACCGAGTTTATTCGGTCAACGGAGCCGGCGTGTTAAATTGCGCCGACATCGGGACTGGTGAAATCGCCTGGCGGGTACGTCTGAAACCGCCGATTAGCTCGTCACCCGTCGCTGCCGGAGGTCACATTTACTTTTTCAACGAGAAAGGCCTGGCCCAAGTCGTCCGCGCCGGACGCGACAAAGGTGAAGTGGTTTCCGAGTTCGATCATCAGGAAACTTTCCTGTGTACGCCAGCGATCGCGGACGGAGCGTTATACATCCGCAGCGATAAGCACCTGTGGAAAATCGCACGGCAGCCGTCGCAGTGATGGGGCCATCATCGATTGCACTCGTTCCCAAACGAGCTTGGCAACGCGAGGCATTCAGACGGAGTTTCGCCAGCCGCACTCAAGAGAGCCAGCGGCCAAGCGTGATGCCTAAGAATACTGCCGCCAAACCGACGATGTTTTGTCCGACGACGTTGAATCCGGCGGCCAGCCACTCGGATTCGCGCAACAATTGCTGGGTCTCGAACGCGAATGTCGAGAACGTTGTGAACGAGCCCATGAAACCGGTCAAAATGATGAATCGCGTCTGACCGCTGATCACCAGGTCTTCGGCCAACGTCCAGACCAGGCCGAATAGTAAACAGCCGATCGCGTTGACGGTGAGCGTTCCCCAGGGAAATTGTTCGCCGCCGAATCTCTGGATGAAGCTCGCCAAAAAGTATCGGGACAACGCTCCGGCGGCTCCGGCCAGACCGAGTGAAATGAACTGATGCACGCGATTCCTCCACGATTTGCTAATAACCGGAATCATTCGCAGATCCGGATCGACTACCCGATGCGATTCCGTTGAATGACGCCAACTTTGGCGGATCCTTGGTGAGTTTTGGCAACTGTTGTGAGCTATGTTTGGACGATCGTTGCTACCGGCCGTTTTAGAACACGTCATGCGGCCTTGGGGAACCGTACGATACGGCGAGAATAACCCGTTCTGGAAATCCAGGCTACATTGCAAGCGGGTTTTCAGGCCGCCACTTTGAATGCCAAACTCAATTCAGACTGTTCGCGAGCAAGAATGACTCGTTTAACGGCAAGCCGAAGGCGACAGTGTTGTCGGGAAAAGCTGTCGCCTTCGGCTTG
>CAUZVF010001164.1:0-2567 GCA_963582955.1 Planctomycetota bacterium | reverse complement strand
GAGTTTTCAGAACAATACTTGGAAGGCCTGCGGCTTTTCAACGATGAAGAGTTCTTTGCGCGTGCCACGACGTATTGGAAGATTTGTGGTCAGAAGCGGCCGGCGATGAGAGAGAATTCTACCAAGGTCTGATTCAAGCCGCCGTGGCGTTGTTTCATTTTGGCAATCAAAACTACGGCGGAGCGATGAAGCTGTATCGCTCGGCCGTCAATTATCTTTCAAACTACGAATCGCAATTCATGGGAATCGGCCTGGTAAAATTCCTGGCGGACTTCAAAGCTTGTTTTCAGGAGTTACTCGAATTTCGCGGAGACTATCCAAGCGGAATCGAGTTGAAGACAAATCTCATACCCAAATTTGACATCCCTGTGCTGGCAAGAAAGAGATGAACATGTCAATTGATTCTGAACAAATCCGCGAACGGTTTACCGGTCGTGCTCCGATTTTTCCGTTGCCCGACGTCGTCACGTTTCCGCACGCTGTTTTGCCGCTACACATTTTCGAACAACGCTACCGGCAAATGGTTGACGACGCCTTGGAAGGAGAGCAGTTGATTGCAATGGCGCTGTTGAAACCGGGCTGGGAACCTCACTACGAATCCAAGACGGCTTCGATTCATGACGTCGTATGTCTTGGACGGATCGTCGCCCACGAGAAACTGGCGGATGGCCGGTACAACTTGGCGTTGAAAGGCGTTTCTCGCGCATTGGTCCTTGAAGAAGAAGACAAGACGACTCCCTACCGAATCGGCCGATTGGAACTGTGTCCCGATCATACATCATCGAAACCCGTCATCGATCGTTTGTCCCGGCATAACGAATTGCTGTCGGGATTCCGTGAGATGTTTCCGACGGCCGATATCGACAGCTTGTTTTTTCAGCTCTTCGATTCCGATATTCCATTGGGCAGCCTGTGTGACGTCATGGCCTCGGCCATGCAACTCGGCCCGGAGATTGCACAACAAGTACTCGAACAACCCGACGTTGACCTGCGCAGCGAAGTGATTCTCGAACAACTACGGGCGATGTCGCGTTCGCAAGAGGCCAAACCCGTCGTGCGCGAGTTCCCGCCGCAATTCAGCAGCAATTGACGGTCTTTTCGGCGTATTTTTCGTTCCAGAGTTGCGGGATCTTTTCATCCGTATTGGCCAGGAACCTCACGGTTCCCGCTAGCCCGAATTATTCGTAACCCGAAGCGTAAGCGAGGAATTCAACATGTTTCCTCGCTGACGCTTCGGGTTACGATCAACTCCGATTTTGCGCGGTGTTTTGGGTAAGATAGTCGCAACTCCTTTTGGCCACAAGCTTTGCATCATATTTGCGTTGTTTCGTGAATAATCCGGGCTAGCCAAGAGCAATGAAGCTAAAAATACCTGGCTAGCAGGAACCGTTAGGTTCCTGGCCCCCATCAACGGTTTCCCGAATGTTACATCTCAAGTGAGTGCCATTGGGCGCTAGCCCTGTAGAACCGTTGTCCCAACTGTTTTCTGCATATGGTCCAAATTAGTTTTCTTTTTGAAGAATTCACGGCGGTATTCGATCTGGCCCGCGCCCTCGATGACTTGCAGAGATTGCTTATCTGGTTCAAGCTGGAATAGTGATGAAACGACACGTTCTCCGAATTCTGTTCCTGATCTTTTTCGTCGATGTCGGATTCTGTTGCGCAATCGCGAGCGACTGGCCCATGTGGCGGCGTGACGCGGGACGGACGGCGGTGTCTCCAGACCGGCTCTCCGAGAATCTTACGTTGCGGTGGATGCGACGTTTGCCGCCTTTGCGGCCTGCGTATCGTAGCGGACGGCTGCAATTTGATGCTGGGTACGAACCGGTCGTTTCGGGCGGACTCGTCATTGTGGGGTCCTCACTCAACGATAGTGTGACCGCGTTCGACGCCAAGACGGGTGAACAGCGCTGGCGGATTTTTGCCGACGGTCCTGTGCGGTTTGCTCCGGCTGTCTGGAAAGATCGCGTGTTCTTCGGGTCGGACGACGGCCAACTGTACTGCGTGCGGCGGGACTCGGGCGAGTTGATCCGAAAGTTTCGCGCCGTGCCGAGTCGGCGGAAACTGCTGGGTAACCGGCGGATGATCTCGGTCTGGCCGGTTCGAGGCGGACCGGTTGTCGCGGATGACCAGATCTACTTCGCGGCCGGCGTGTGGCCGATGGAAGGCGTGTTTGTGTATTGCCTCGACGCCGATTCCGGAAACGTCGTCTGGCTGAACGACCGGCTGGGGCACCGCTTCGGGCAGCATCCACATGGGACTCAGGCGATCGGCGGACTCGCTCCGCAGGGCTACCTCGTGGTCAACGGCAACGAACTGGTTGTGCCCTGCTCGACGGCGTACCCCGCGCGGCTCGATCGACAAACGGGTGAGCTGATCGAGTTTCAGCTTCCGTCGACAGGACGCTTTCCAGGCGGATGGTTCGCGGCACTCGATGTGAAAACGGCGCGTGACATTCGGCGAGGCCGGCTGACGTTCGACGACGTTGTCAATCGGCAGCAGCATGAGGATAAGGAACACAAAGGCGACGGAGATCCGGGCATCAGCCGTGTCGTGCGGACATCTGA
>CAUZVF010001163.1:0-2567 GCA_963582955.1 Planctomycetota bacterium | reverse complement strand
ATGGCTGTGCCATAGTGCATTTGAGAAGAAACAACACTCGCCAAAAAGGTTCGCTAGATGACGCTTTTCGATAATCCCTAACGCGTGCTAGACTCAGTGCCAATTCAAGATCGACCGGTACGGAATGCCTCGGTCTTGAATTCACGGCAAGGCTTGCGTTAATCGAAATTGGATTGCGATGTCGAATCATACTGACCCACTAGCACTGGCACGATTACGGATACGTGCGGCTTATGATCCGGAATTACTGCGGTCGGCCGGGCATCGGTTGTCGGACTTGTTGGGAGACCATTTTCAGCGAATCGAACAGTCGGCCGAAAAGGTGCTGAATTGGGAAGACCCGCAGCTCAATGCCGAACTCGTGGCCAAAGGTCTCGAACAATTTGATCCGTGCCATTCCGAAACAACCGTCGCTGGTGATCGAGCGTCCGGCGGACTCGAACCGAACGTCGAACGCTTCGCGGAAATCATTCAGACGTTGTTGGCACGAGGCCACAATCTGCACGATCCGCGGTACATCGGGCATCAAGTTCCCGCTCCGATTCCGATTGCCGGGTTGTTTGATGCGGCGGGTTCGGTGACGAATCAGGTGATGGCAATTTATGAGATGGGACCTTGGGCATCGGCCGTTGAACACGCAATGGTCGAACAGCTTGGCCAATTGATTGGATGGAAAAAAGACCAATTTGCCGGCTTCGTCACTCACGGCGGGTCGCTCGCCAACTTGACGGCATTGCTAACCGCGCGAAATGTGGCGCTGGGCGATTCCTGGGAATCGGGGACGGTTCGAAACGGCCTGCCGCCGGTGCTCGTGGCTCATGCCGATTCCCATTATTGCATTGCCCGCTCGGCGGGAATTCTCGGGATCGGAACCAATCAAGTCATTCGCGCGGCATTGGATCGGCGGCGGCGGATCGATGCCAACCGGCTGGATGAGACATTACGTGAACTCCGTTCAAAGAATCAGCCGATCGTGGCGGTCGTAGCGGGTGCCTGTGCGACTCCGATCGGCGCATTCGATCCGCTGAACGACATCGCCGACGTTTGCCGGAAGCATGAGGTTTGGATGCACGTCGACGCGGCTCACGGTGGTGCCGCATGTTTCAGCGCCCGGCATCGGCATCTCGTCGACGGCCTTGACCGCGCCGACAGTTTGATCTGGGATGCGCACAAAATGCTGTTCGTTCCGGCGCTGTGTGCGTTTGTATTCTATCGCAACCGAGAGCATCGGTTCGAAGCGTTCCGCCAAGACGCTCCGTATTTGTTCGATCCTTCGGCTCCCGGTCTGGCGGAATTCGATAGCGGGTTGATGACGATCGAATGCACGAAGCGGGCCGCGACGTTTGGTTTGTGGGGTGTCTGGTCGTTGTTCGGCCCACAAATCTTCGCCGACATGGTCGACGTGACATTCGAAATGGGACAACGGTTCCACGCAATGCTCTCGGATGCCGACGACTTCCAGACGATCCACGAGCCGGAATGCAACATCGTGGCGTTCCGCTATGTGCCCGATGTGCTCCGCGATGCGTCCGACGAACGGCTGGGAGAATTCCAGCTCGAGCTTCGCCGCAACGTGATTCAATCCGGCGAGTTTTACATCGTGCCAACAACAGCCAATGGAATCGGCGCGTTGCGCGTCACCATCATCAATCCATTAACCGACGAAAGCCATCTGGAATTGCTGATGTCGACATTGCGCCGGCGAGGACGCGAGATTCTGGAACGCAATGCAACAAACTGACTGAGCGTTCACGGATCCGATTTGTCGCCGACCTGTTGCTGAGAGAAACCGTGAGCCACCTCGAATCATCCGATCTTCCAGCACATCGACGCCGGCAATCCGAACTTCGCCGTACGTCGGTTCGAGCAACGTCGTCAGAATCCGAATCAGCGTGGTCTTACCGGCTCCGTTGGGTCCGATCAGTCCGAAGACTTCGCCTTCGGATACCTGCAAGTGCAGGTTGTCCAACGCAACCGTGTCACCGTATTCCTTGCGCAGATGGCGGATGTCAATCATTCCGAGACATCTCTTCTTCCTGTTTTGGGATCGACTTCAGTAGGTTCGCCGTCGTCTATTGTGAGGAGTTGCTTCACAAGGTTCGCCGAAGTTGTGTCCAAGTGAAATCGTACACGACCATCGCAATAAACGACGAGCGTTCCTCCTCGATGATGACTTGAGAAGCCGATTGCCGGCAAATGATTATCCGTCTTCACCAAATCTTCGAGTCGGATATCGCGCGGTTCCAACCAGTCTATCCCAGAATCAGCAACCTCGATCACAGCGATTGTTCGCGATGCACCATCCGTAATGTCTTCAATCCGAGTTACCTCATTTTGTCGAAACATTGTTCTCGGACCTGTCACAGTGACGTAGCTTGTCGTTGTAGACGGTTTTCCTCCCGATTTTTTTCTAGCACGCTCAATGGTGGGGCATCGGTAAACCGCGGGCACTTGCTTCAAGAGCTTGCGGTTGTTCGGTCCATTCCACGGTTCGTCAAAGCGATATTCCCGATATAGTTCGTCTTGGCCAACAAACGGCAGGATCAGAACACGCCAGCTATGCTGGG
>CAUZVF010001162.1:0-2568 GCA_963582955.1 Planctomycetota bacterium | reverse complement strand
CTGGTGGCGCAATGAAGGCCGAACTGAAAAGCGTTGACCAACGTGTGCTCGACAGAAGCCACAAATGACGACGGCCACCGCGGCAAACCGTCACACGATGCAGTCGCCTACTTTTCTGCGAGCGTAATCACCAAATTGCGTTTCGGAGTATCGCCGACAGCGATGTGCTTGATAATTTTCTTCGTTTTCGTGTCAACGACGCAGACTTTTCGTTCGCTACGGACGCTGATGAAAGCAAATTTACTGTCTGGACTGAAACACAACCAATAGATTCGCCCGATCATCGGCAGAGCCGTGATCTCAGGGAAACCATCGCGCGTGAGGTCGTGGATGTGGACCATTTGATGGTCGACGTTGCAGGACCAGATCTCCTTTTGATCGGGCCGGATCGCGAGTCCATGACACCGGCTTCCCTTGGTCTTCAGTCTTTCGGGAATCTTGTGACTGACAGTGGCGAAGACTTCACGTTTCTGCGTGTCGGCAACCTGAAATCCAAGCAGTCCGTCAATGTTCTGATACAACCGCTTTCCATCAGGCGCCAATGCGGGCGGGCGAACCACGTTTCGGAACGGAATCGTGCCGATCACTTTGTGGCCGGCCAGGACGTCGACGATCGTCACTTTCTTGGGACTCCCCATTGGCGACAGATACATCAATTTGCCATCCCGCGAAGCCTGAGTGTTATGTGGCCGTCCGCCGGTCCGAATTTTGGTAACGATTTTCTTCTCGTGCCCGTCAATCACCCAGTACATGCCGTCGTTGCAAGGCACGTAAACCCATTTACCATCCGGAGTGCACGCGAGCTGGTTTGGCTTGGGTCCGATATTCATCCGGTGAGTAATCTTGTAACTGTAAGGGTCAACCCATAACAGTTCGCCCGCGGGGCCTTTGAAGTTTTCAATCGCGATGTAAACAACCTTCGGATTATCCGGAGCTGCAATGCCGTGCGGTTGCGGCCCAACTTCGATGCGGTGCACGACCTCGTGAGATGCGACATCGATTACGTGCACGTCGTTCCCATAGGCGTTCGTCACCCATAAGAATTGCTTGCCAGCCAGTGCGCTGTCTGGGAAGATGGCAGCGAGACCCAAAACGGCTATACCTAGAAAGTTCAGGCGAATGTGATGGCTCATGAATGAGGCTCCTGTACGGTGTACCCACGGCTGCGAATCGATTCGCGGATTGTAAACCAGTGCGCCGCGTTTCGCAAAACCATGCTACTTTGATGGCGCCAGGCTAGCGGGAAGCGTCAGCTTCCTGGCCCGGTCCGTAAAGTTTCAAACTCAACAACTTCGCGACATAAAACTGGCGATGGCTTGCACCAAACTCCTCGGCTATTGTTAACATTGGCCAGGAAGCTGACGCTTCCCGCTAGCCTCGACTGCCGGTTTCATTCGTCCTGACGACCGTGGAATTCCTGATGCGATGGCTCTATGTTGTCAACGTGTTGATCACCGTCTTGGCTGCCGCTTCGGACAGCATCGCGGAGGGAACTAATCGAAACTCCCGCGCCCCACGGCATCGCAGTCCCGTCGCCGTCGCGGTATCTGCTGACCGCAAATTCTGTATCTCTGCAAATCTCACATCCGATTCAGTAACGCTCGTCGACTTGGTGTGCGGCAAAGTCATTGTCGAGCAACGTTGTGGGGCTGGCCCATCCGACGTTGTCTGGATCGATGCCAAAACAGCGCTGGTGTGCCTGAGAGACGATGACGCGATCGCGGTTCTGATTATTGACGGAACACGGATTTCAATCAGAAAG
The DNA here is from genome assembly GCA_963582955.1 of Planctomycetota bacterium. Classification (GTDB taxonomy): domain Bacteria; phylum Planctomycetota; class Planctomycetia; order Planctomycetales; family Planctomycetaceae; genus CAUZVF01. Next base: position 806 of record CAUZVF010001162.1, on the reverse strand, counting down.
CGAATTGCCGTCGGTGACGAACCACGTTCCGTTGCAACATTGTCGACTGGTGTCGGTTCAGGCCGGACGACGCGGGCCTTCGTCGCTGTGTCGGGACAGGATCAAGTGGCGGTGATTGACGTGCGGAGCGGCCGCGTGACTCATCGAATCAAAGTTGGACAGCAGCCCACCAGTGTTGCCGTTGCGGGAAACGGACGCTGGCTCGTGACGGCGTGCTCTTCGAGTGGCGAAATTTTCATTCATGATGCCGAGACCTACGAATTGATCAGCCGGAGAACGCTGTTGGACGAAACTGGCAACCTTGGCGTACTGGCAGTTTTGCCGAATTCGTCGGCGTGCATCATCCCGCACATTGTCAATCGGACGTTTCCAGTGAATGCGGAAAACATTGAAAAAGGTTGGGTCATCGACAACCGGCTGTCAAAACTGCCGCTTCCCGGCGGCGAAGAATGGGATCAGGCTCAGATTGGTTTGGACAAACGCGGCGACGCGGTCGGAGACGCCTATGCGGCGGCAGTCAGCAATGACGGAAAATGGCTGGTGGTGACGTGTGGTGGGACTCACGAATTGCTGATCTTCCAGCAGCCGAACATCCCGTGGCCGCCTGCCGACCCTGGAGACTTCATCCCTGACGAGTTGTTGAAACATGACGATCAGTTTCGGCGTTTGGAACTCGGCGGCCGTCCAATGGGAGTCAAGTTCATCAACAACAAAACGGCAATTGTCGCGAACTATTTGCTGAATGCGTTGCAGGTTGTTGATGTTGTCAACGCACGAATCGTTCGTACGATTTCGCTCGGTGGCCC
>CAUZVF010001161.1:0-2570 GCA_963582955.1 Planctomycetota bacterium | reverse complement strand
GCCGCGATCAGGAACGATTCTAACGGCGGATGAAATCGAGTCGAGTTTTGTGAAATTCGGCCACAGCGATTTGGGCCAATTTGTGACGTTGGCAGACGGTTAACACGCGACAAATGTCGCATCGATCGAATCACGGCGCATCAATCGACGACGGCCGCGCGGTCAATTCGTTGCAAGTCGCGGCTGTCGAGCGAGTGCTTGAAAACGGCTCCTTGTTCGAGGTTGTCGTCGGCAAGCTGGACGAGATGTTCGTGGTGAGTAAACAGAATGACTTGCGTCCGGTCCGAAAGTGCCTGCAACGCCTTGAGCGCCGCGACGCTGCGGTCGTCGTCGAATCGGATCATGATGTCGTCGACGACAAACGGGATCGGCTCGTTGTTTGCCAAATGAATCTCGATGCTGGCGAGCCGCAGCGCTAGATAGAGCTGATCGCAAGTGCCGTCGCTCATGCCGGCGACACCGACTATTTGCTTGCCGTCCGGCCGCACGCCAACGAGGACGGCATCGCCCTTGTCGCTGTAGTCGGCCCTGAGCGCTTCGAAACGGCCCAACGTCAATTGTTCAAACAACTCGCTGGCCCGCTGCAACACGGGGGCTTGGTTTTTCTCGCGATATTGTTCAATGGAATCTCGCAACACCGCGGCGGCCAGACGCAAACGGACATACTGTTCCGAGTGAGCACGGATTTCGGCGAGAAGTTCCTGAGCATCTTCCTCGGCTTGGGCGGCTTTGGCGCTGCCGTCCATGCGGCCCAGTTCGGTTTTCTCTCTTCCAATCGTTTCGGAAAGCGTTGCATTCCGTTGTGCCAATTCTTCAAGCTCCAATTCCAACTGCTGAATCGTGGCGGGCAATTCATCAGAATTGCACTCGCGCGCCAACGCGATGAATTCGTCCAGCGACAAGCCTCCGGTCAGTTGTAACAACCGGTCTTGAATCTCCCGCAAATCACGTTCAACTTCACGCCGTCGCAGGGATTTCCGTTCGATGTCGGGAAGCAAGGCCTCGTCGTCGCAGTCCGCCTCGGCGCACAGCATCGCCACCTCGGACCGCAATTGCTTGATGGTCGTTTCGGCTGTCCGCGACTTGTCACGCTGCTTTTCACTCTGATCCTGAAGTTCGTCCAGACGGGCTTGAGCAGACTGAGCCTTTGCGAGCCGTTCATGAAGGCCGATGACTGACTGATCGGCGGGCGTCTCGGCCAAGTCCGGCGCGATTTCACGCGACAACCGGTTTGACTCGTCGGTAAATTGTTCGGCGTCGCGTCTGATTCCCAACAGACGTTCACGCAGCTTGCCGACTTCCTTCAATTTCGCAAACAGGTCGTCATTCAACTCAATTACGGTCTGTGCTTGATGGGGTGTGGCATCGGCTGGGATTTCAAGATGTCGCATCGATTTGGTCCATTGCTGCCGCCAATTCGCCAATTGGGCTTCCGAGTCATCGGCGCGGCGGCGAGATTCTTCAACTTCGCCGGTCAGTTGTTCCAAATCACGCTGCCGTTGGCTGCGTTCTCCGTTCACGGTATCGATCTGTGAAACGAGCGATTGCGCGGAAATCAACATGTCGGCCAAAAGAGTGTCTGTCGACTGAGGTTCCTCGTTCAGCTCCCGAAGGTCTTGCAACAATTCGTCTCTTAGCAAAGTTCGGCGCTGTTGTAATTCGGTAAGCCGGCGCGTGGTGTCGCGAATTTCGGCGGCCTGCTGTGAGAGTGATTGATGCCGTCGCAACCATGCGTTCATTTCGCGCGGCGAGAGAGGTTCGATACCAACCGGTTTCCATTGTTCGGCCCATTCCTGCTGGACTTCGCCATGTTCGATTTCGGCTGTTCGAGCTTGTTTCCGAATTTTTGCCAAGTGTTTCGTCAGTTTCTCGCGTTCGGCAATCAATCGGGCTTTCTCGCCCACACGCTCGGCCTCACGACGAAGTCGATCCACGGTTTGGTCGGCGGAATGCACGCTTTGCGGATACGCTTTCGCAAGCTCATTCGTGTCAGGAAACTGCGAAACAAATTCCGCGACTTCGGCTTCATCGGTTTCGCCAGCCAACCATGCTCGGCGAACAAGCGACCAACCGGCTTCGCGGAGCTTCCGTGCCGCGGTCAGGTCGTCTTCGGTCGGCACGTCCTGTTCCAAACGGATCTCTTCGATTTGCTCGCCGCGTTGCGAGATTTCTTGTTCCTCTTCATCGGCTCGCTTGCCGAGATCCGACAGACGGTGATTTGACAATTCCAGTTTGTCGTGGAACCGATCGCAAGTTGCGTCTGTCGGGATAGGCAGTTGTTCAAGCTGGTCCAAACTTCCCGACCAGAGCGTCATCGATTTCAGTTCGACGGCGGCCGTTTCGCGCATTCCCTGCAACGCCATCTCGCACTCGCGAAGCTGCTGATCCAAGTCACCCTCGATTTCGACACGCCGTGCTGTTTGTCTGAGTGAATCGGCGTCGCGCTCCGCTGGCAATTCCACGAGTGACTGACGGATTTGATCGATGCGGCGGTCCAGATCAGCAACGGATTCCCGGGCGTTGTTTTCGTTGGCCGCCAGAACCTGGTGCTCTGCGGCCAAGTCTTTGAT
>CAUZVF010001160.1:0-2572 GCA_963582955.1 Planctomycetota bacterium | reverse complement strand
AGTCAATCCAATCGAACAGAAACTTCAACACGGAATCGTACAGTGCGTGGGCTGGACCGATTTTGCCGAGAAAACCGAGTCGCACCGAGATGTGGCCGTTGCGTTGAACAAGAAACGGGATAAGAAAATCGCCCAGCGAGGCTGGTTTGCCATAACCAAAGAGGCTGGACCGGCGAATTACGCCGTGCGTGCGCGAATCCCGCTGATCTTTGCTTGTAAGACTCTATCTAATTGCCGACATATCGGGCGTACAATGCCCGGGCGATTCCGATTTCCTGAGTTCCCTTGACGATCGCACGGCCGTCGCGAAACAGAGTGATTTCATAGTCGGGGTTCGACAGGTTCAACCGCAGCAAATAGGGATTCACTTGGATTTCTCCGGCGCTGCCGATCTTTTTCGCCACCTCGTCAAACGAAAGATTCAGTTTTGCCGGCGGAGAAACCTGCACGGCGTTGCGTCCGCACAAAATGGTTGTCTGTGAGCCTCTTTCTCCCGACAACCATTCGCGCTGGCCCTGAACACAAGCCGGACAATTCGACCGGTCGCGCAAATCCTTCAGGCTCATCTGTCGGAAACTTCCGTCCCACACGTCGATGATCGTCAGTGTCGCGGAAACCAGATCACGACGCCCGGCAAGGATCTTCATCGCATCGATCGCTTGTAATGATGCAATCACATTCACGGTCGGTCCCAAGATGCCGGCGGTATCACACGTTTCCGTCGTGCCGGGTTCGGGAACGGATTCGATCAAACAGCGCAGACAAGCCGATTCATTGGGAAAGATGGCCATCGATTGCCCATGGCTGCCGATGCATCCCGCATAGACCCACGGGATGCCCGTTTCAAGAGACGTGTCGTTGATCAGGAATCGAATTTCGAAATTGTCGGTTCCGTCCAGAATCAAGTCGACGCCGTCAGCAAGTTGCCGGATGTTGGTGTGATCGACATCGGCGACAATTGCTTCAATCGAAACGTTGCTGTTGATTTGGTTCAACTTTCGCTCGGCGGCGATCGCCTTCGGAAGCTGCTCGGCGACGTCATTCTCGTCAAACAAGACTTGCCGTTGCAAATTGCTGGTCTCGACGAAATCGCGATCAACGATCCTCAAAAACCCCACGCCGGCGCGAGTCAGTGTATCGGCGAGGACCGTCCCCAATGCTCCACAACCACAAAGCAATACTTTGCTCGCCATCAGCCGCCGCTGGCCGTCCTCGCCGAGGCCATGAAAGAGCGTCTGCCGGCTGTAGCGTTCGAGATTGACGTCGGGTTGCGGCACGCAGCGGCCTTTCAAGAGATTCAGAAGAGATCGTTTAACCGCGAGCCAACGGCGAGCGCGGCAGTTCTAGCGTGTGAGCGGCGCGCTCGTGACCAACCGATGGTCGGTGCCCGCTCGCGGTTAAACGACCTGGAATCTTAACGGCTTCGCGACCGGATATCATCCAGGACCGAACGACGTTGTTGCTCGTACCTGCACTTGGTTGGCTGATTCCAGCACTTCGGTGTCGACTGCGTTGCCCGATCTCTGGACAGCCAATCGCGACGAGCAATACGTGCAGGTCACGAATTCTGTTTTCGCCGGAATTTCCAACGGCGCACGACACTTGTCACAGGTCAAGCTAATGACACGCATATTCAACATCCAACGAACTCACGGAAACAATCGGCCCGTGTGGCGGTCAGCTCGACTTTTTCGCTGAAGAAGCCGGAACGGATTTCGGTTCCTTGGTTTTTTCTTTCTTCGAAATCGGCTGCCGTTCGCCGTCTTCGCGCAGGCGGCCGGTCTTGATGAAGTGCATGGCTCCGTTCGACGCTCGCTCGCTATACATCAGGAACGAATGCAGCACTGGCACGGTCATGAAATCAGTCGCGCCGGGCAATCGCGTGCTGGCGACGCTGACAGTTCCATCGTCGTCACCCGGAATCAACGGGTTAAAGCCGTTGTCCGTGCCACGTGCGCCGGCCACGATGGCGAATTCGAATTGCGGTGTCGGCAGTTTCGAGACTGGCGCGTCGGGACCCGAGACGAGTTGCTGGCCGGCCGGACCAAAGATTGTCTTGAACAAACCCAGCGCTTTGAATTGATCGGCCATCTTCGCGCCGAGATTGGGAACTCCCAACATCACCATCCGTTTGATCCGCTTGTCAGCGTGTTTGGCCAGGCTGGCGCGCACGACCAAACCGCCCATGCTGTGAACGATGAAGTTAATCTCTTCGATGCCGTCCAGCGACTTCATCACACTGTTGAGGTGTTCGCCGGATTCTTCGATCGTGACGCGCGTGCTGGGATAATCAAAACAAATCACGGTGTATCCGTCTTTTTCCAGCGGTTCGCGGAGCCGATCCAATGACTTCGACGAACGGATGATGCCGTGAATTAGGATCACGGCCTTTCCAGACATCGGCGGCAGCTTCTGCTCTTTCTTGATCTTTTCGAGCGCCGCCTTGCATTCATCCAGAGAACCCGCCGCATGCCGATAGTTATCAGAATCCAGCAACCGAAAATGCTTGGTAAACACATTTTTCTGAATTCGCCAGCCCTGAAAAAAATGCACGTCACCCCAGAATTGCATG
>CAUZVF010001159.1:0-2582 GCA_963582955.1 Planctomycetota bacterium | reverse complement strand
CCGAAAAATTCACTCCCAATGTCCAATCGGTGAATTGATCTGATCCCGTGGAGATTCGGGCTCCGCTGGGTGTTTCTCCTTCGAGTCCGTTCCAGCGGTAAAGCATCACGGCGTCGACCGAGGGAAGCGCTTGATTGTGTGCCTGCAACAACAGTTGCTCGTCGGCCTCGATGATCAACTTCAATTCGACCAGATCCGGGCGGCGTTCTTGTGCGATGCGGATCAGTTCCTGCCAGTCGAAGCTAAGCCGCTCGAACAACGGCGGCGTTGTGGGGATCAATTTACGGTGATCGGTCGGCGGCAGCCCCAGAATGTTCCGCAGCGCCGCTTCGCGCTGCAGCACGTTTGCCTCGGCCCCGATCAACACCGACCGGAAATTGGCCAGCGCCAGCCGCGTTTGCGAGACGTCCGCCAAATTGGCAAGTTGTCTGTTCAGGCGGGCCTCTTCGCGGTCGTTGATCTCCTCGCTCTGTTCCACTTGCTGGCGGCGTGCCCACAGATCGGCGCGGGCGAACACCAATGACCAGTACCCTTCAATGACGCCGCGTACCAATTCCTGGACACTGTCCTTGTACCGAAAATACGATCGCTCGGCATCGATCCGTGCCAGCACGATCGGAGCGATGTTGGGTCCGATTCCGGCACCTTGCAGCAGCGGCTGAACATAGCTGAGTTCCACGGACGAACGTGTTTGTGGGTCGAGCGGAAACAGTCCCGGTTGAAAACGTAACGGATTCGTGTTGACGCCAAGATTGGCCGTTCCACCGCCGATGTTCGTCTTCGAAACGCCAAGATTCATGTCGTAGCCGTCGGTGCGTGTCCCGTTGATACTGGAATTGAAAGGAAACGGATCGAAGATCGCTTGCGGAATCTCGGTGCGGCTAAACGTGTTGTTCAGATCGACGTTCGGATCGAACCGCCCGCGCTCCTGATCGATGGCCGTGTTTGCAATCGCGGGATCGTAGATCGTCGATCCGCTGGAAGCGGCCGAGACTCCCGCCAAGACGCGGACCACTTCCGAATGCTCCAACGCGATCCGAATCGCCTCGTCGAGCGAAAGCTGATAATCGGAAGCATCGATCCCCGGGTTCGAAACGGTGGGCGGCGGAGAGGATTCAGGAATCCTCGCTTGCGGCAAATCGGCCGGGTCACGCACTTCGACAGTCTGTTGTTCTGGCATGAGTGGAGAACAAACGTACGAAAGTTGCGCGCAGCCCAGGCAACTGGCAAGCACTGGGAAACAGACCATCGCCGCAAGAATTCGGATGCAGACCTTCACGGTATTAGTAATCGGAAAGAGTCTGCTGAATAGTCAAGTTGGTCTGATGATCCCGGTTCCAGAGAATGCAGTCCCCCCAAAGTGAACAAATTGGTTGAGTAAAAGAGGGACTCGTGGCAAACTTGCCCGATTATGCGGGCCATAATGAGTTCATTTCAAAACCCGACGCGTCAGCGAGGCTGATCGTGCCACCTTCGCTTTCGCTCTTTGAAGTTGCGCTTTTTGAAGCCGCGTCGCGAAAGCGAATAGCCATTGGGCGTGAGCCCCAGGTTTTTAGCGGACAATTTGTTCCTTGAGCCCTGGAGGGGGCGGCAGCAAACTGTGCGTACATGTGCTGTCGCCCCTCAAGGGCTAAAATCTCGTTTTATCGTTTCGTCAAGTTAAACGACGAGTCGGACAGTATCCGTTTTGGCCAGGAACCTCACGGTTCCCGCTAGCCTGGTATTTTGAGCTTCATTGCTCTTGGCTAGCGGGAACCGTGAGGTTCCTGGCCGCCCATCAACGGTTTCCCAAATGTTGCATCTAAAGTGAGTGCCATTGGGCTTACGCCCCAGGCTATTCACTGTCGTCCCTCCGGGACTTTCAAATGCGCAACTTCAAAACTCACGCCTCGGGTTTCAATGTGAACGAATACCGAACTCAGGACTTACTCAGTCAGCCGACTCCAAATCCTCGGCCGCGTTCAATGATTGCATTGCCTGGCGCAGGTCGTTCGTGTCTTCGATGATGCCTCCGTCATGCAGCACAATAATCCGTTTCGCGTGGCGGGCGACGGTCTGGTCGTGAGTCACCAGGATGATCGTAATTCCGTCCCGTTCGTTGAGATCGGAAAACAACCGAATCACCTCTTTGCTGGTTCGAGAATCGAGGTTCCCGGTCGGCTCGTCGGCCAGCAGGATCGAAGGCTTGTTGACCAAAGCCCTCGCGACGGCAACGCGTTGTTGCTGTCCGCCGGAAAGTTGTCCGGGATGATGGCTCAAGCGATCGCCAAGTCCCACTTGTTCAAGCGACTCGATCGCCAGCCGACGCCGTTGCCGGGCCGTCACGCCGGGTGAGTACAACAACGGCAATTCAACGTTTTCCGCCGCCGAGGTGCGGGCCAGCAAATTGAAATTCTGAAACACAAACCCAATGCGCCGGTTTCGGATTCCGGCTCGCTGATCGCGCGACATATCGACCACTTCTTCGCCGGCCAAGCGATAGCTGCCGCTCGTCGGGCGGTCCAGGCATCCGAGCATGTTCATGAGCGTTGACTTACCAGAACCCGATGGACCCATCAGTGCGACATACTCGCCCTGCTCAA
>CAUZVF010001158.1:0-2585 GCA_963582955.1 Planctomycetota bacterium | reverse complement strand
TTTAAGGCACAGATTCCGGCGGGAGATTTCGGACAGCCGGAAGACCTGGGACCGTTGGCAGTCTACCTCGCCAGCGATGCCGCGCGGTATGTGACCGGCGCATCGATCGTCATCGACGGCGGTTACACACTCTGGTAACCGCGGCCCTAACAATCACGCTGTGCGAGTGCGGCTCTATTTGCCTTGTTATCTCAGCTTGTCCCGCCGTGCAAAATGCCACTAGAATTCGTCGTTCGTGGCCGTTTTGTATCCCGATCTCGCGAAGTCTTGCGTCATGCGTCGTTCGCCGCAGCCCGTCAAACGCGACCCCTTCATTAGCGGACTGCTGCGCTCGTTGACCGACGTGGTGACCGACCGGCCGCTGCTATCTCTGTTGATCACATTGGCTTTGGCGGCGGGATGCGTCGTGTTCACCGTTCAATGTATGAAGTTCAAGACCGACCGGGCGGATTTGATCGATCCCAATGCGGCGTTTCACAAACGTTGGCGATCGTACACGCAGAGTTTCGGTGAAGTTTCGGACATGGTCGTGGTGGTCGAAGGCAACGATCCCGACACAATCAAACAGGCATTGAAAGAACTCGGATCACGCATGGAAAGTGAACCCGAGTTGTTTCGAAACGTCTTGTACAAGATCGAACCGGGTCGGTTGCGAAACAAGGGTCTGCAATACGTGGATCCCGGCCAATTGGAAGCCGGGCTGAATCGATTGGCGGAATACCGGCCGATCCTGCAAGGCCGATGGGAACTGATCACATTGCAGTCGTTGTTCTCGCGTTTGAAGTTTCAGTTGAAGAGCCGGATGTTGGAATCCAACAAGACTCCGCCGGGCGTCGCGGACGATATTGCCCCCCTGTTGCATCATACAAATTTGTTGGCGTCCAGCCTGAACAAATTCTTGAATGACTCTAGCGAGTTCCAATCTCCGTGGCCGGATATCGTGCAGCTGGATCGCCAAATGCGCGACAGTGCCAGCCAAGTGATCTACTTGCTGAACGATGCCGGCACATTGGGATTTCTGAAGGCGTTTCCCGTCCAAGACTCCCAAGATTTCGATGGAGCGACGCAATCCATCGAACGGTTGCGGCAGTTGATCTCCAAGACGGCGGCCCGCCATCCGGAAGTCCAAATCGGTTTGACGGGAATTCCCGTCCTGGAACACGACGAAATGCAGCAGTCTCAGAATGATATGATCCATGCATCGGCGATTTCATTCGTCGGGTGCGGTTTGCTGTTGCTGGTTGGGTTCCGTGGATTTCGGCATCCAATTCTGGCGCTGTTGACGCTGAGCGTCGCGATGTGTTGGGCGTTTGGATACACAACGGCCGTCGTCGGCCATTTGAATATTCTTTCGGTTTCATTCGCGGCGATTCTGATCGGGTTGGGCATCGACTTTGCAATCCACTATTTGGCGCGATACCTGCAATTGCGGCATGAGGGAACCGACCTGAAGCCGGCGCTACTCGAAACGTCAACCAAGGTCGGCACGGGGATCGTGGCTGCCGCCGTGACAACGTCGTTAGCGTTCTTGTGTGCGTCGATGACCAGTTTTTTGGGAGTTGCCGAGTTGGGAATTATCGCGGGCGGCGGGATTCTGTTGTGTGCCGCGGCGACGTTTGTCGTTCTTCCCGCACTCGTCAAACTGGCCGACCGAAATGTTGAACCGCAACAGTTGCCGACTCCGTTTCAAGGCAACGTAATCCGGATTCTGACATCGCGGTTTCCCGTTGCCGTTATCTTGTGTTCCGTGCTTGTGATCGGGCTCGTAACGCAAAAGGCTTTTATCATCAAAGACAACGCGGTGACATGGAACATCGAATACGACTATAACCTGTTGAACTTGCAGGCCGACAACTTGGAATCCGTCGAGATCCAAAAGCGAGTTTTTCGCGAGGCTCAAGATTCGTTGTTGTTCGCCGTGTCAGTGGCCGACACGGCTGAGGAAGCACGGGAACTGCGTCAACGATTTGGATCGCTGCCGACGGTCCATCATGTCGAGGAATTGGCCTCGCGGCTCCCGGCAAGTCCCGCTGACGAAACGAAATTGATGGTCCAGGGATTTCACGCTGAGTTGTCACGAATCCAACCCGTGCCGGAAGGATTCGACGGCTTCGTCGATCCTGAAGTCATTGGTACGGACATCGACGATTTGTATCTGATGCTGCGAACCATCTCGAATCCCGTTGCGGAGCGGGCAAATCGTGCGATCAACGAGTTTCTCGATGGATTCGAGCGGCTATCGTTGCAACGCCAAGTTGCTTTCATCCACGAATATCAAATTCGGATGGCGACGGCTTTGTATCATCAGTTTCAAGCGTTGGAGGAAGCGTCGGATCCCGATCCCGTGACACTGGCCGACTTGCCGGATGCGTTGACGTCACGGTTCGTCAGTAGCGAAGGCAAATGGTTGTTGCAAATTTTTCCGAAAAAACAGATCTGGGAAATCGGGCCACTCACCCAGTTTGTTGATGACGTGCGGTCGGTCGACCCCGAAGCCACGGGAACACCACTTCAGAACTATGAAGCGTCACGGCAAATCATGGACAGTTATCAGGAGGCCGCGGTCTACGCACTGATCGTCATCT
>CAUZVF010001157.1:0-2586 GCA_963582955.1 Planctomycetota bacterium | reverse complement strand
TGCTCTTCGACATAGACGCCTTGTTCGGGCGACAAATAAGGCATGCTGTCTTTCGGGTCGATTTTCAACGGGACACCATCGTATTGCGGGCCCAGGTAGTTGGCCCGGTGCGCCTCGCGGCCGCCGCAACAGTCTGCCAGCGGAGTTCCCAGGACCATGAACTCGGGCAGATTCTCGTTCAGTGAACCCAGTCCGTAAGTGGCCCAAGCTCCGATTGTGGGGAAGAAGCCATCGATGCGGTGGCGGCCCGTGTGAAATTGCAGTTGCGCGCCGTGGTTGCTGTCCTCGGTCCACATCGATCGAATCAGGCACAAGTCGTCAGCGCAGTCACCGAGGTGTGGCCACCAGTCGCTGATTTCCAGTCCGCTGTTGCCGCGTTTGCGGTAACCGACTTGCAGTGGGTAACAAGTCTTGCGGACAAAACCGTTATTAGGGTCGAACGCGACGACTCGTTCGTTTTCCAGGTACGGTGATTTCAACACGTCACCGAACGGAGTCTCGGCGATTGTCTTTCCGGCAAAACGGTTCAATGCCGGCTTCGGGTCGAAAGACTCCAGATGGCTGGTTCCGCCGATCATGAACAACCAAATGACATGTTTGGCCTTCGGAGCAAAATGCGTCAGGTCATTTGCAGGTGATGTGTCGGGCTTGGCAGCCACAGCGTCGCGACCGAGCATTGCGGCCAGAGCCACACTGCCGAAGCCGAGCCCCATGTCGTGCAGGAATGCCCGGCGTCGGATGGCGTCGTTGACCGATTCAGCGGGAGAATTCGTCACGTTCATTGCGATTGTCCGATGCGATCTTTTACACGTATGTGTTCGTGTGTGGAAAGTGTCTTCGAAATCGGCCGTCAACGCGGCCCTGGCAATTCTTCGAAATATTCTTGCCAGATTCCGAAGAGGGCAAGAATATGAAGTGGCAAGAATATGAATCCGCAGTCATGTGTCTGGCACTCATGCCAATATTTGGTCAGGCGATGATTCGATGAATTGGTTTACCATAATCTCGTTCCAGCCGTTTGCGTCCGGGAATGGCGAGTTGGCGGGGATCGAGTCCCAACTGGTGTAAAACCGTGGCGTGGATATCGGTCACATAATGCCGATCTTCAACGGCGTGAAAACCGAGTTCATCGGTCGCTCCGTGAGCCATCCCGCCTTTGATGCCTCCGCCAGCCATCCACACCGAAAAGCCGAACGGATGATGATCGCGGCCGTCGCCGTTTTGAGATCCTGGTGTGCGGCCGAATTCCGTGGCCCACACGACGAGTGTTTCATCCAACAAACCTCGCTGTTTTAAGTCTTTCAGCAATGCGGCGATTGGTTGATCGACTTGTTGGCAGGCGCGTGCGTGATTGACTTTTAATTTCCCATGAGAATCCCACCGGCCGGCTCCGCCGTTGCTGCCGTGATAGATTTGGACGAACCGGACGCCGCGTTCAACCAGCCGCCGCGCGGTTAAAAGCTGCTGCCCATACTCTTTGGTGACCGGACGGTGCATGCCATACAATTCTTGAGTCAACCGCGATTCCGCGTTTAGATTGACGACTTCCGGAACGGCCATCTGCATGCGAAATGCCAGTTCGTAGGCGTGCATGCGTGCCTGGATGGTCCGGTCATCGGGGTATCGCCGTGAAGTGATCCTGTTAAGCCGCTCAAGCAGATTGAATTGGCCAGTTTGTTCCTCGACGAAAACTCCTTTTTCGGGAGTCACATACGGCGTCGCATTGGCCGGATCAACATTCAGCGGAACGCCGTCGTATTGCGGGCCTAGGTAATTGGCCCGGTGAGCCTCTCGGCCGCCGCAACAGTCGGACGGCGGTTTTCCGAGCACGATGAACTCGGGCAAGTTGCCATTCAGAGTGCCCAGACCGTAACTGACCCACGATCCGATGGTTGGGAAGAAACCGTCGTTGCGATGCCGTCCCGTGTGAAATTGCAATTGGGCTCCGTGATCGATGTCTTCGGTCCACACCGATCGGATGACGCTCAGGTCGTCGGCATGATCGCCAACGTGCGGCCACCAATCGCTGACCTCCAAGCCGCTTTCTCCGCGTTTGCGGAAACCGACCTGCATGGGAAAGATATTCGTCCGCTTCTTGCGTTCGAAGTTGTCAAAGAAGTCACGTTCGTTTTCGAGAAATGGAGAACTCAGGACGTCTTTGTACGGCGTGTCGCCAATTGACTTTCCGGCATATTGGTTCAAAGCCGGCTTGGGATCGAACGACTCCATATGGCTGGTGCCGCCAATCATGAACAACCAAATGACGTTTTTTGCGCGAGGAGCGATGTGCGGTTGTGTCGCTGTCGAGCCCCCGAAAGCGGCGTCGCGTGTCAGCAGGCTTCCCAGTGCGATCCCGCTGAAACCCGTGCCAAGATTGGCCAGGAAATTGCGTCGGTTTGTGACGATGCCTGCGACCATTCGGAGAACCATCCTACAAATTCACAAACGTAACTCGTTAGCCAAACTCGTTTAACGGCAAGCCGAAGGCGCCCGCGTTGCAGTCCGGACACCGACGCCTTCGGCTTGCCGTTAAACGAGTGATTACAAGAATTTATGTCGAAGCCACGCCACAAAGTGGCACTGCCT
>CAUZVF010001156.1:0-2592 GCA_963582955.1 Planctomycetota bacterium | reverse complement strand
CAGAAACTGTATCCGCGAAGTCGATGCGTCAAAAAATCGGAAGAATTCCGTGATGTGAGTCGAAAACTGTTGGCGTACCCGCAGCGTATTCGTTCTGAACGGAGATTCGTGCCTGCGACGCCGACCCGCATTCGCGACGTTCAAATCAATCGACCATCGGTTGCGCAACCGATGGTTGATTGATCTGAACGCTGAAAGCGCGGATCGGCGCCGAAAGTCCGATTTACGGTTCAGAACAGACACGCTTTGCGTGCGCTCGTCACGTATGGCTCGTCCGAGAAGTCCTGAATAATCCGGCCTAGAATACGACTTTTTGTGATGTACCCGGCTTTGGCTTTTTCGTTGGTTTCTTCTTGGTGTCGTCGGCTGACGCCGCCTTGGTTCCCGAACCTGTTGGCGGGCCGTTGACTTTCCATTCCGTCGGATCAAAACCAATCGGCCTCTTGTTGCGTCCCCAGCCGTATGCTCCTGACGAGGGATGAAGCGCGAAATCCTCAAACTTCAATTCGGTCCGATCCGGCAATTCTTTTCGCAATAGAACGCCATCGGCGCCGGACAGCGGTCGTGACAATTGGCCGCGTTTCCATGTGGCCATCAACTTTTTCTTGAGTGATTGTGCCGGGCTATCAAACGCATCGCCGGGACGGCGCACGTAATGCCGAATCAACATCGAATAACCATTCGACGCGCCCCACCAGTCGATTTGCTGGCTTGTTTGCACCGATTCCTCGCACGTGAGGACAGCCTGTGTCGGAGCCGGTTTGACTCCGGGATCGACCGCGGGAGCGAATACCGTTTCGGAAACAAAAATCGTCAATGGAATAGTCGCCTTTTTTGCCTTCGCATTCGAGTTGACGTTAAAGAACGTCGCCGCCGCTGACAGCGTACTGTTTTGAATGTCAATGGCTCCAGCGATCTCGGCATCCGTCCCGGGAATTCTCAATCGGAATAACTCACCCAGTGACACAAGAAGACTGTTACGCACGTAAAACGCTCGCTTTTTCATATCCGCCTGCAGCAATCTGCCAGAACTGATCAGGTAGCTATCGATAATTGCGCCATATTCTTTCGAGTGCTGGATTCCACCCGTCTGATCCGTGCTTTGCTTCCAATCAACCAGTGATTCAAAGCGGCCCGTGCTACGTACAGGCCCAACGATCGTACAGTTTTGAATCGAAAAGCTGCCGCCGTCGACTCTGAGAAAACAGTTGGGAGCACCTGATCGGTCTGGAATCTTGAGGTTGCCGTTGACCAGTTCCAAGGTTCCGTTCGTCACCGTGAAGAACGCTTCGTCCTCAGTCGAATCCCCACTCTTCCCGGCGCTGGCACGAGCCACAAGTGTCAGAGGTTTCTCGCCAGTCGGAACAAACTCGATCCGCAGAGACTTTCCATCAACTTTCACGGGACTCGACTGTTGGATCCCCGATCCATAAGCGATGACCAATGTGCCGTCATTCCAATTTCGGGCGTTCAGAGCCTTACCCAGATCTTTTTCTCGCACGTCGATTTGAATGGTGTTGCGGTCTTTGAATTCCGTCGATTTGAGTTCGCGCGGCTGCCCATGCCGGGCAAGCGTTTCGGCACGGCGGCCGGTTAACGGCAACGGCAACGCTAGCGACCCCACGTCGCAACCAGGATTGCTGCCGTCGGTCGTTGTGAGAAAAGAAACGTTTAGCGATGCGGCATCGAACAATTGGGGCGACAGTTTTCCAATGTCGGCAATATCGTCACGCGGCCACGCATCCGATTGCACGTGCATGTCGTCACCGCCCGAACCCCAAGCGTCTTGCCACCGATCGACGTCTCGGATGGTCAGCGTGTTGCCGACGGCGACTTCCACCAAGCGGTCCCAACCACAATACAGCGATGAATGCGTTGCCCAGCGAAGTCCCTGAAACATATTGTCGACCGCGGCGCCGGCCGTCTTCGGCCAACCGCTCAATTCCAAGAGGATCGACGAACGGCCGCGGCCAGACATCACGGAATTGACCGTCACGATGTCCGTATCGGGCGGATTGGCCGCTTCAATGCCCGGACCGAATTCAAATGCCGCGTTGTTCGCTTGGATGGTCGTCGAGGCAAACGTCAGCTTTCGGCTCGGCTGAAGTTTGATGCGGTCGGAATTTGTGATCTTCTGCCGGTTCATCAGTGTCATCACCGGTGCGGTGCCGGTCGCGAATAGACAATTGCTGGCCAACATGTCAATCGCCGTCAGGTCCAAGCCGAATGCCGTCAGATTGTTGCCGCGGACGATGACGTTATGAAACAGCACACGGGACCGTTTCAAGGCACGATTGCGAGCGTCAAAAACACTACCACGGAGTTCAAATGCCGTCGTATATCCGTTGCGCATCCCGTTCAACGTAAACGTCGAGTTGATCAATGCCAGATTGCCGGAATCGACCGAGATGGCTGTCAACGGCCGACTGTGCATGATCCCGTCGGCACTTACATGGATGTGAACACCATCGAGGGTCAACGATCCCTTGACAATATCGATCAGCCGGTCAGTTGGCTTCTTGGCATCGGGAACAAGAACGATGACGGGACGGCTGTTCTTAACGGCTTTGATGACAATCGATTCGCGGGAGC
>CAUZVF010001155.1:0-2593 GCA_963582955.1 Planctomycetota bacterium | reverse complement strand
CGCAAGCCTGTCGATTCACGCTCGATGCTCTGCCCAGATACCAACATCGCATGGACGACCGAAGACGCACCAGCAAAACGGCTTGCTCGACAGCACCCTCCATCCACGCTGAAAGGTATTGTCATTGCTGGATGTGGTCAGTCGGGTGCGAGGTCTCGTGTGACACGTGTTACGTCGATCTCGTCGCTTGCGCTTCGGGTTACGGTGGCCGAGTCCGTGGTCAAGGCCGTGATTGCCACGCAGAATGGGGCCGATTTCTTGCCGGCGGAAATGAAATCGATCGAGGAAACCGGCTGCTCCGGATGCGGGTTAGTCCAGATCAGCCGAACCAACTGCGCCGACAATCGTGTTCGCTGTCGAATCAGACGGACAACTTCTCCCGTCCTGCAAAACCAGAAGACAGCCGCTCGGAGCATTGGATGCGGAGGCCAGGTCAATCGGCAGATGTCGCCGTTTGGATTCTCCGCAGGTGCTCCACCGGTTCGTGGTCGCCTTTCAGTTCGCACAGCGAGGCTAGTTCGGCGAACACGTAGTCCCAATCGAGTGACAGCATCTGCCGAATGGCGATTCCCTGGATGTCGTCCCAGTCGCGGTCCCGCGATGCGAATGCCTTGAGCACGACGATATCTTCCGCAGACGCCGTGACGAGTAAAACATCCGGTGCATACTCGAAAGCTGTCGCCCGCTGCATGATCTGCTCCTCGTAAGGAAACCCAGCCAACGCGATATCAACGGGCGTCCCGTTCGATGCGTGAATGAGAACGACGCGGCTTTGCAGAGCAAACTCGCGGGCATCCGGTATTCTCTCGGCGTACTCTCCAAAAAGTTCATCGACATAAGACGACTCTTCGCCAAATTCAACGAACAGGCTGATATCAACGTCGCGAGTGGCGCGCGGTTGCCCCCACCGAATTACCGCCAATCCACCAATAATGCAAAACCGCCAATCCCGATGCTGCAGGAACTCCTGAATTTCCGCGGCAGCTTCAAAAAGTCCGTTCATCGGTTTGGGACCTGCTGAAAAAACTTCTGGAGTTCCACCAGTCCGCTGATCGGCCGCGGCGTCGTATCTCGACAAGCAATTTGAAGAAGCGAATCCACAAGTTCCCAGTTCTTCTCGTAATCGAAGTTGCGCAGTTCGCCACGTCGAATTCGTTCCAGTTCCGGCCCGACTCGCGCCCAGTAATCGACAAATCCCTGATTATCGCGTTTCGAATTCAAATGACTCTGCCTTTTCGGTATCTCAATCGAAACCAACTTCCTTTACGCTCGGATTATTCAGGCCTCACCAATAGCTGACATCCGAGTCTTAATGGTAATCGAATCGGAATCCGTGCGAACGCCGTTTTCCTTCAAATCCGAGAAAAACTCTGACGTGAACGACCTATGATTCCCCGTTGGAGCGAAACAAACCGTAACGAATCACCAATCCGCCGACGATGAATGCTCCGCCGATCCAGGTTGCCGAACCGACGGATTCTCCCCAGGACATCCACACCAGCAGTGGATTCAGTATCGGCTCGAGCAACACGATCAAAGCGGCTTCCTGGACTTTGACGTGGCGAATGCCGTAAGCGAACAATGTGTAGGGAATTCCCATCTGAACGATTCCCATCGTCGCCAGCACGGCCCATTGGATCGGTTCCAACTCGACATCACTCATCAGAATCCAGGGCAGCATCAACAACGTCGTCACCGTGTGATTCACGACAATCAGCCAGGCTGAGTTCTCTCGCCGCAGATGACGTAGAAACAAGATCACACATGCGTATGTCAGTCCGCTGCCGAGTGCAATCAGGTTGCCCGACCCATGCTGCCCCGCGCGATCGGCCGTGACAATCCAAATGATGCCGCTGACGGCGCAGAGTAACGCGATCAAATTCCCGCGGCTGATTCGCTCGCGCAAAAACAGCCATCCCAACACGAATGCCCAAACCGTACTCGTGTATTGCAAGAAGATCGCCGCGGCGGCTGTTGTCATTGTCATGGCCGTTAAGAACAACAGGTTCATCGTGGCAAAGATGCCCGACATCGGTACCAGCGCCGGCCGCCAACGGATGTTGCGCCGGCGGACGAATGGAACCAGACAAATCGTCGCAAACAGCGCCCGATAGAACGTCAAAATCGGACCGCGTTGCTCGGCCGGCAACCGTTCTAGCGGCGGACTCTTGACGAAGAACCCGCTGGTGCTCCACAGCAGCGCTGCCGCTAGCAGCAACAAACGCCCGCGGCGTTGCAGGTTTGGTTGTTCGACGTCGTCCATGCGTTCTCACAAGAGAGATCAAAGTGGATCGGATTGCCACGGAGGGCCACCGACCAACCTTCGGTCGGTGCCCGCGTTCCCTACAGAGACGAACTATGGGCCATCCTCGATATCTCATTCTGACAATCGTGACACGGCAATCAAATCACGGGCGAACCGACATGCGGATGTTCGAGTCAAACTCAGTTGCTATAGTTCAGATGGAAACCGAGGTAGTGGGGTCTTTTCACTATTTTGCAACTGTGAGCGGCAAGGCGCTAGCCCAATGGTACTCACTTTGGATTTCACCCTCCTTTGGGAGGGTCGCGAGGGACGAGCGTTGCAATTTGA
>CAUZVF010001154.1:0-2597 GCA_963582955.1 Planctomycetota bacterium | reverse complement strand
TCCTGGAAGCCATCATCAACCGCACGGTCATTCAACTGGCGTGTGAAGAACGAAACGTTGAAGTCAATGAATCGGAAGTGAATCAGGAGATCATCCGAATCTGCAAGGACTTTAACATTCCCGTTCAGACTTGGTATCAAATGTTGGAAGCCGAAAGAAATCTGACGCCCGTGCAATATCGTCGTGACATTATTTGGCCCATGTTGGCGTTAAAGAAACTTGCCGGGACGAAAATCACAATCACGGAAGCCGAGATGACGAGAGCCTTTGAACATCGCTACGGTCGAAAAGCAAAGGTGCGGATCATCATGTTTGAAAACGTCCGCCGCGCAAACGATATTTGGCAGAAAGCCCAGGCCCATCCTGAAGACTTCGCTCGTCTCGCCCGGACACATTCCATTGATCCCAACAGCAAATCGTTGGACGGTGTCGTGCCGCCGATTCCCCGGCACTCGGGCAACAAAGAACTCGAGAAGGCAGCCTTCAGCCTCCGAGAGGGCGAGGTGTCAGGAATCGTTCAGATTCGCCCAAAACGCTTCGTGATTATGTTGGGCGAAGGTTTCACGGAACCCGTTGTCAAACACATCGACGAAGTTCGAGAATTGCTGTGGCATGATCTCGAAAAGGAAAAGGTCCAAGAAAGCGTGGCCCGCGTGTTCGATAAGATCAAGAGAGAAACACGAGTCGACAATTACCTGACAAACACGACAACGGGCGGAGTGACACAGACATCCGCGACACGAAAAACACCGTCACGAGCACCGGGACAACAAAGTCGGCCGGCGCAACCAACTCAGCGTTCCGCAACCGGACGAAAACGATAAGCCGGACGCGATCGGCTGAACAAGAAACATTAACGGCGTGTCGTTCTAAGAAATCAGAACGGCACGTCGTTTTTTGCATGGAAGAAGCTCCTTTCCATCGCTCAACCGACTGTTAGAATGAGCGATGCCTTACGAGAATGAGTCATGCTTTACGAGTACGTCAAAAATTGTTGAACGGTAAGCCGCAGGCGACTACGTTTTGTAGCATGATTGTTTTGTAGCATGATTGGATTATCCGAAACACAGTCGCCTGCGGCTTACCGTTAAACAACTCGGCCATGGATACGAATCTTACAATCACGACATGCGTAGCGAAACCGAAGTCCCATTTTCCGACGAGCCGTTTTCCATTCCCGTCGCGGAACGCGTTCGGCGATTGCCACCCTACTTGTTCGGAAAAATTAACAAGCTGAAATACGAGAAACGCGTTGCCGGCGTTGACGTCATCGATCTGGGGATGGGAAACCCAACCGATCCGCCGGATCCGCTGATTTGCGAAAAACTATCCGAGGCGATCCACGATTCGCGTAATCATCGCTATTCGGTTTCGACAGGAATTCAGAATCTGCGCCGCGAAGTGGCCAAGCGGTATTGGAAGAAATACGGCGTGCGGCTCTCGCCCGACGACGAAATCATCGCGTGCATCGGTTCGAAAGAGGGTTTCAGCCACATGTGCCTGGCGATGATGGGACCGGGTGACTCGGCCATCGTGCCGGCTCCGTCGTTTCCCGTCCACGTTTATGCCGTCGTGTTGGCGGCCGGTAACGTTATCGCGCTCGATTGCCGCGAACCGGATAAATTTTTGACAAACATCGCTTACACCTGCGAGCACCTCTATCCACGTCCGAAACTGGTGATCGTCAACTTTCCGCACAATCCGACGACGACGTGCATCGAGCAAGACTTTTTTGTGGAACTCGTCAAGCTGGCAAAGAAGTACGGTTTTCTTGTCATCAGCGACTTTGCCTATGCCGACATCTGCTTCGAAAACTACGAGGCTCCTAGTTTTCTGGCGACTCCGGGAGCCATCGATGTGGGCGTCGAATTTACAACGATGAGCAAAAGTTACAGCATGGCCGGTTGGCGGATTGGCTTTTGTTCGGGCAACGCCGAGATGATCCGCGCGTTGGCGACGATCAAGGGATACTACGACTACGGAATCTTCCAGCCCGTCCAAATCGCCGCCATCGTCGCCATGCGTCATTGCGACGCGGCTGTCGCAAGCATCGCGGCCGAGTACCAAGTACGTCGCGATGCACTCTGCGACGGATTGCAACGGCTGGGCTGGGAAGTCGAACTACCGAAAGCCAGCATGTTCGTGTGGGCGAAAATCCCCGACGAGTGGTCGCAATCAGGATCGATCGATTTCGCCATGAAGCTGCTCGACGAAGGCGGCGTCGCGGTCAGTCCCGGCCGTGGCTTTGGCGAAGAGGGCGAAGGCTACCTGCGACTTGCAATTGTCGAGAATGTCCAAAGATTGCGCCAAGCCGTACGCCAAATTGGCCGATGTCTGAAGACCGAGCCCGCTTCATTGTGACTTGAGCTTTCAGCGATCAGCGTTCAGCTTGAAAATATCTTGTCTCAGATCGTTCGCAAGCTGACCGCTGACTCTTAACAACCTGCTGATTTGTGAGATCCTTCACAATACTAGCGCGACAAATCGTTAAGATCACAACTTCTGTCTCGTGGAATGGGAGCGATCGTGCGGCAACGATATTCAACCCATCAGCGATGTTCAGCACGGCGTACTTCACGGTGTTGGACTTTGTCAGA
>CAUZVF010001153.1:0-2608 GCA_963582955.1 Planctomycetota bacterium | reverse complement strand
CCGCCTCCCATCGTCCCTCGATGAAGTGATCGACACCGCGTTCGTATTCTTCAATCATGGCATCGGTAATCCGCGGACATTCCGTTTCTGGCGGCAACAACTCGCTGACAGTGACGCGATTCTCCATTCCCAGTGGAATGACCTTGGCGAGACGCCGCAGCCGGCCCGTCTTGGCGTCCAGATGATTCTTGACGGATTCTGACGTGCGTTCATCCAACAAGATCGGAACACGCAGTTGGCCGGTCATGCCCTCTAATCGGCTCGCCAAATTGACGACCGGTCCGAACACGGTGACCTTAACCTGTTCGGCAGTGCCGATCTTGCCGGCAACCGCCCGGCCGTGAGCGATCCCGATACCGACCTCGAAATCGGCCAAAGGGTGTCCGGTTTGCTGGTTGATGTCGTTGAACGCCCGACGAATCGCCAGAGCGGCCCGGCAGGCATTCAAAGGCGCGTGTTCCGACTCGAAGGGCCAGCCCCAAAAACCGAGTGCCGCATCACCCTGAAAATCGCTCGTCACGCCACCATGTTCGAGAATGTGATGCGCCATGACTCCCAGCGCACTGCTGACCCGTTTCAAGAGCCCCGTCAAATCATCGGCTCCGTGTTCGGCGTGTTGGCTGAAGCCGCGCAGGTCGCAAAACAGGACCGTTGCATCACACTCACGCGGAGCCAATAGATCGGTATCGAGGTCGTCGCCCAGCGCATCCAAAATTGGTGGAGCAAAAAACTGCCGCAGTCCGGCATGTTGCCGTTCAAGAGTATTCACCCGCCGGACCGAACTAATGGATTGGGCGACGAGTTCCGTGAACTTCACGTCCGCTTGCAACGTCATCGTTTCGGATTCCGCGACGGCAGGCGAGCCCAGGTCACGGCCCGCGACATAGATGCCCCAGGGCCGTGCTGGCTCGGGAACCGCAGTGCAATAGGCCCAGTCGAATTCCGCAACCGCCGTATAATCCGAATCCGATCGGTTTGTCGGTTCCCACACGTGCAGAACCGTTTTGTCAAGTTCGCTCAATGCTTCACTCACCAAACGTTCGCTGGGTCGGAACTCGCCGGCGGTTTCGTTGCGCCGGTCCCAATGCTGGACAACAACGGATCCTTGAGAGTCGAGTTTGACAATCGCCACGGCCTCGGCCCGCGCGACGCCAGCCAGCATCAGATTGACAAGCCGGTAATGCAAATCTCCGTCAGTCCGCGACCCCCAAATGACATCCGGGAGTTGAGTCAACACTTCGATCTGCTTGTCAGCATCCTGAAATCGAACGTGTTTCAAACGCTGCCGGTCAAATGTGATTTCCTTGACGGGAGCTTCCCCGGCTGACTCGGCATTCGCTCCAATTAGCTTCAGACGAAAGCTGGTCGAACCGAGAACGAAAACGTCACCATCACCGAGAACGCAGCGATCGACGCGCTGTCCGTCATGGAAAACCGGATTGCTCTGCCGCGATCTCTTAATCACCGTCACGGCGTCGTCGGCGCATTCCAACGTGACGTGGCCTCGCGAAATGCAAGGATCCCAATCAACGGCAATGTCGGCGTCATTCGAACGGCCTAATTCGTAGGAACAATCGCCTTGTAACCGGCGCGTCCATCGCTGAGAAGGTTCGGTCCCTTCAGCCATCAATGACCAATGGCATTCATCCGTATTTTCAGTATCCCGCACGTCTGCAAAACCTTCATAAGATGCGATGATTGAATTTCACGTATTCGTATTCGCCAAATTCCGCGTGGCGTTTATGTTTTCCAACACACGTTCTGAACTCCACACCTGAGTATAAACACGCGCTAACGACGACAATGCCGCGCGATGATGTTCCGGGAAGAACGTGGCCACGGCGTCTTCCACGACGATGACGTTGTATCCGCGATCGGCTGCGTCGCGGGCCGTTGTCTCGACGCACATGTCTGTTGCCATTCCCGTCATCACCAAGGATTCCAAATTCATGTTTCGTATCAGTTGGTCGATCGCCGAACCGTTGAAAGCGCTGCTGGCGTTCTTGTCAATGATCAATTCGTCGTCCAACGGAGCCAGTTCGGCAATCACGTCGTGCTCGAAGCTGCCTTTGGACCAGAGGGTTGGACGCTTGGTGCTGTCGACAGCGTCACTGTCTCGTTGCCGCCGGCGCCGGATCATGTCGCGGCCATCTGCCAGCAGTGCGCCGTGTCGCGTGTAGACAACCTCGCGGCCGGCCTGCCGAAAGGCATCCAGCAGTCTCTTGGAATTGGCAATGGTCTTGCGAATTCGAGGAACGTAGTATTCGGCCACTTCGGGATAGCAATCGACCAGCATCTTGGTGAAACCGCATTCTGGATTGGAACTGTAGTTCTGATAATCAATGACGAGCAGTCCTGTTTTCGACCAATCGATGTCGAATGTCGGCCATGGCATGATCCAGTCTGGAAGCGTGTCTGGTGAATCGATGGGTGCATCGCTCATAATAGGTGTTCCGTTCGAACCTGGCGTCGATCTCAAACGAGTCAAACCGGCATGGGATTGTCGCACGGTAGGGCAAGAATATGGAGTGGCAAGAATATCAAGGCAATGGATTCATATTCTTGCCACTTCATATTCTTGCCCTGTTGCGTGGAATCGGAATCGGTC
>CAUZVF010001152.1:0-2610 GCA_963582955.1 Planctomycetota bacterium | reverse complement strand
CGCGGGCCGGCTTCCCCGGTGGTGCAAACAGGCGATCCCAGCTACGGCATTCCCTGGGGTTAAGATCGGAGCTTTCCACGATTGTCTGACTCAGCTGGAGAAACGACTCCATCAACAGCGGCGAAAGCGATAGGTGATCGGCGCGGTTGTCGAAACCGTGCTCGGCGCGTTTGTCCTGAGGAAAGGCCGCGACACCTTTAAACCCCTCTGGGCGCTGATTGTCGATATCCTTGGCGAGCGGGCGGCTGGAGACGCGCACTTCCGCGGGCATCTTTCTGGTCTCCGGCCGGAAGTAATCATCACGGCGCCGCAGCAGCCGCTCGTTGAGACGAAAGATGTCACGATCCAGTTCGAGGAGATCAACAACGGCGTTGTTGTACTGAAACCGATTCATCCGACGGATCGGCGTGGGGCCGAACGCCTGTGTCTTCAATGCCTGCTTGAGCATCGCCTGCAGCCGCGTGACCATGTGCTGCCGCTTTGCTGCCGGAAGAGGTGGCTCGTCTTCCGGCGGCATCTGGCGATCCTTCAGAACCGTGATCAGTTTTTCGAGCAGCTTTGGCCGAGTCTGAAAGTCATCGCCGGATTTCAGCGCCAGCAGGTTGACTTTGCCCTCACTCTTCCCGCCTTTGCCGTGACATTTGATGCAATGGGCCTTGAACTCCGACTGCAGCGACGTCACAGAATCGTCAGCCAGCAATGGCGACGACAGACCAATAGACAACACCAGGGCGATGGAAGCCGTGATCGCGGTTTTCATGATCTTCAAAGCACTCTGTTTGAATTGACTCAAAGCTCTTTCTCGGGAATTATTGTCGACTCTGGGCTGCAGTACTGCAATCGCTTTCCGGAATTTCTTCTTCGTGGCAACGGGCCTGCCGCGTCCTTTGATCGGCCTCATCACGCCTCGTAGCTCCGCATTTTGCGAAAGGCGAACCTCGCACGGACCTGAGCGACGCGCGGTTCGGATTACCCGCAAATGAACGGCAATGCCACGGAAGGCCGGTGGGCAACTGCTACAATTTGTGCGCGATAATGAATCACGGGATTCAGCGGAGTTCTTTGCGGCATCGGCCACAGGCCGGTCGCGACGAGGACTCGTTGCTTTAACTCTTTCGATCGTTCGTTCCACGCATCAACGGTCGCGGGAACCTCGAACGGAAAATAACCGTTCAAATCCTTCAGTGCGCCAAGCCGACTGTCTTTGGGAATTTCGCCTTCTGGATAGACCCGAGGCCCGTCGGCGAAGCTGGGATTTACCAACAGCACAACAACCGCTGCACCGAACAATAATGAGAACAATCCAATTGGGCGTGATCGTAGTCGCGAGGTCATGAGTCGCAGTTCTCCTATTTGTCAAACAACTTGCCATAATTTGTGCGGACTTTGAACTGCGGCTATTACGACATTGTCGTATACGGTTTGCAAGTTGACCTTGCAGTTTGCTGAGACAAGTTGAAGGATGTCATCGGCCGAACCGAGACCGAATCATCGTAAATCACCGGAGAAATCATGGTGGAGTTGCAACGCCCAAGTCGTTGGTCGAGCCCATTGACCTGGTTAGTTGTTTGCGTTGGAGTTTTTGCGATTGTTGCGTTAATCGCGAATTCACTTCAAGAGCCCAGAAGCCACAGTCCGTCTTGGCGCGCGGGATGTAAGAACAATTTAGTGGCGATCGGCACTGCACTCCACCAATACCATGACGAGTATGGAAGTTTCCCACCGGCGTACATTGCTGACGAGACGGGCAAGCCCACGCATAGCTGGCGCGTATTGCTGTTGCCGTTTTTGGACATGGAGCCTCTGTACAAGGAATATCGTTTCGACGAACCCTGGGACGGTCCAAACAACATCAAGCTACTGGATCAATATCCGGAAGTTTTTTGGTGTCTTCACGAATTCGAGCAGAATGGAACACTGCGGACAACCAGCTATGTTGCCGTGGTTGGCGACGAGACGATTTGGCCGAACCGACAATCGACACGTCTTGACGACATTGTGTCGAAAGATGGGTCGACATTTACGATCATGGTCGTCGAGCTGGCGGATTCGACAATCTTGTGGACCGAGCCCCGCGATTTGATGTTTGATGACCTCAGATTCAACTTCGACAAGGGCCGTGAGATTTCCAGTCAGCACACAGGCGGTGCTCACGTGGTGTTTGTT
Organism: Planctomycetota bacterium; assembly: GCA_963582955.1. GTDB lineage: Bacteria > Planctomycetota > Planctomycetia > Planctomycetales > Planctomycetaceae > CAUZVF01. Next base: position 444 of record CAUZVF010001152.1, on the reverse strand, counting down.
GATGGTCGGGTATCGTACATAAGCGACGAGATCGCCCCTTCAACGTTACGGGCTCTTTTGACAATTGATGGCGGTGAAACGATTAATGAGTTTTGAATGGTCTTGCACGTTGAACTCGGTTGATCTGGCAAACGAACAAAATTGGCATGGCGAACATCGAGCAATTTCAATCGACTGAACGATTCAGCGACCGAGTTGCGGATTACATCAAGTATCGACCGGGCTATCCGGCAGAATCGCTGACGATTCTACAGGAACGCACGGGATTGGCACCTCATCACACAATCGTTGATGTTGGATCGGGAACCGGCATTCTGTCGAAACTTTTCCTCGACTTCGGCAACGCCGTTCTCGCGATCGAACCGAACCGAGAAATGGCCGAGGCCGCACAGTTTTTCTTGGTGGACTTCGACGGATTTCAGCAAGCCGACGCTATGGCCGAAG
>CAUZVF010001151.1:0-2610 GCA_963582955.1 Planctomycetota bacterium | reverse complement strand
GACGCAGCACTCTGGGTTGTGTTCATCGCAAGCGGCACCCGTCGCGGGCGAATCTTGCAATTGGGCAATACGGCCTGCAATCGGTTCATGCCGTCGGGAGTCGCCTCGGTGCCATGCAGGCTGACGTATTCGAGTTCCGTCAGTCCATGCAATTGTGCTAACCCGGCATCGCTGATGTGGGTTGCTCCCAAATAGAGACGTTCAATGCGTTTGAACAATGCAACTGTCGCGAGCCCGGCGTCGGTAATCTGTGTCCCAACGAAGCTGATTGACTTAACGCTACCGTCGTCGTGCAATTCGACATCGGCCCCGAGGTCTCTCACCTCGTGCACAGCGTCACGAAAAACCTCACCTGTGACTTCTTGCATGACTGCAACTCCTGCGGGAATCGGTTCGACAAGCGTAGCTCACGGATGGGTGATCGGCAAAAACTCACTGCGGAGCCGTCATTTGACCGAACTTCAATCGGGCATAACCGGCCGCGCCGATATATCCGGCATCTTCGCCAAGAGTGGCATAGTCGATGATGATCTTTGCGGCCGGAACGGGAAACGCACGAGCTTTTACCTCATCGCGAATCCGTTGCAAAAAGCGGCGGCCCAATTCCGTGCCGTTGCGTCCGAACGTCATCGCTCCGCCGAACAGGACCATGTTGGGGTCAATCGTGTGAATGACATTGACCGTGCCGATTCCCATGTATCGCGCCGTGTCCATGATCAGCTCGTCGGCCAATTCGTCACCTTGTTCTGCTTCCCGGCCGATCAAGACTGGAGTCAACAGTTCTCCGGCATCAACGATTTGTTGCAGTGATGATCTCCGTCCATCTTGAAGCGCTTCCTCGCAGCGGCGAACCAAATACTTGGCGCTGGCGTAGGCTTCCAACGTTCCACTCTGTCCCGTATCGCACGGACGCGGATTCGTCATCTCGATAACCGTGTGTCCGCATTCGGAACCATGGGAATGTTCGCCGCGAATGATCATGTCGCCGATGATGATGCCGGCGCCGATGCCTGTTCCCAATGTCCAGAACACGACACTGTGGACATCGCGGGCCGCGCCGATCCAGTATTCACCATAGGCTGCGGCGTTGGCGTCGTTTTGGAGAAACGTCGGCTTTTGGAACTTGTCCGCCACGATCTGACGAATGGGGACATCTCGCCAACCGGGAAGATTGTGCGGCCGGAGCAACATTCCCGCCGGAATATCCAACGTTCCCGGAGTTGCCAGGCCGATGGCGCTAATCTCATCCATCGGCAGCGGGCTTTCATCGACAGCCTGTTCGACCGCTCGAAATAAATTCTGCAAGCCTGTTTCGAAGCCTTTTTCGGTTTCGGTCGGCACGCGCGCATAAGCCAATGATTCGCCGTCGTTGTTGACGACGCCCACTTTGATGCCGGTGCCACCGACGTCGATTCCAACGAAAAAGGGACCGTTTGTAGGGATGTTCGTCATGATCGAAGTATAGATTGTGATGGCCGTGATTCAAACAATGACACGTCGCACGGCCGCTTGTTTGCTCACGAAAGCACGGATACGATGAGGCCACAATCTTTGGGATGTGAGTAACCGTGACGTCCTTGTTTATCGGCCAACCGATTGCGATTGCGTTTTGGATCAGAGATGAACAATACATTTTCGAAAAGCGGCGGATCCGGACCACTCTTCACGAGTCCCGATCCCGACGAAGCACGGCAGGTGTTTCGAGAGAAATCGAAGGCGCTGACCGAAAAGGTGATGTCGGTCTCGGAAGCTGTCTCGCGTTTTATCAACGATGGCGATTACTTGGCGACGGGCGGATTTGGTGGCGATCGCATCGCAACGGCCGCACTGCATGAAATCGTCCGGCAACGCAAACAAAACCTTGGATTCTCGGGACACACAACGACTCACGACTTCCAGATTCTGTGTGCGGGCAACGACACGGGCCGCGGCCAATTACTGAAGCAAGTCGACGTAGCCTACATCATCGGCCTGGAAGCGCGCGGCCTGTCACCGCACGCACGCCGTGTGGTCGAGAGTGGCCAGATTGAACTGTGCGAATGGACAAATTATACGCTCGCGCTGCGTTTCCAAGCGGCTTCGATGGGAGTGCCATTTCTGCCTGTTCGCAGCATCGCCGGGACCGACACGTACCGGCACAGCGCCGCGAAAACGATCAAGTGTCCGTTCACAAACAAGGACCTCGTGGCGATTCCCGCACTTTGGCCCAACGTCGCCGTGATTCACGTGCATGAAGCCGACAGTTTCGGGAATTGCCGCATTCGTGGCACTTCGGTGGCCGACTGGCATTTGGCTCGCGCGGCGAAAAAGCTGATTATCACATGCGAGCGGCTGATCTCGAACGACGAAATCCGCAGCGATCCGACCGCGACGACGATTCCCTTTTATTGCGTCGACGCGGTGTGCGAAGTTACCTACGGCAGTTTTCCCGGCAACATGCCCTATGAATACTACTCGGACGAGAAACACATCCGGCAGTGGCTGCAAGTCGAGAAAGATCCGACCGAGCATTTGCAGTTTCTTGAAAAGTACATTTTCAGTGTCGGTGCGTTTTCGGAATATCTGGAACTCTGCGGCGGCCAACCGCGGCTTGACGAATTAAGAGACGAA
>CAUZVF010001150.1:0-2618 GCA_963582955.1 Planctomycetota bacterium | reverse complement strand
GGGCTGTTCATCATATAAAGTGCCTGAGTTGGCACGGTCGTCACGTCGCGTTGTCCGGAAATAATGCTGGGTTCCGGGAAGTCAAACACCCTCAGCATTTCGGGCACCGCGCCGCGGACGATCGGCAAATAGACGCTGCGCTTTGTGTCGTTGACTGTGAATCGCGACGGATCAATTCCGCGTCCAATGTCGCCATCACCAATCTTCGTCACGATCGACTTTTCGCCCGGAGTCAGATCGATCTGGCCGCTGGCTACCAGGATCGAGTCGCGGATTGCTTCGGCTTCGAGACGACGCTGGTTCATCCTCCACAGCAATCGGTTTTGCGGATCGATTTGTTCGGCGATCTCATTCGATGAACTACCGAGCCGATAAACATGGCTCGTCACGATGAACTTGATCAATCGTTTGACCGACCAGCGATTGTCGACCAGGCGCTGAGCCAAAAAGTCGAGCAATTCGGGATGCGAAGGCCGGTCGCCGTTGGCTCCGAAATTGTTCACCGTTCCGACGATGCCGCGTCCGAACAGATGTTGCCAAACTCGATTGGCCGCCACGCGAGCCGTGAGCGGGTTTTCCGGTTGAGTCAACCATTCGGCGAGCTCCGCGCGACCGCTGCCCGAATCACCGACTTGCGGAGCGTCAACGAGTGTCGCGATCGTCAGGAATCCACGAGGAACCGTTTCACCACGTTCGTTGGCTTCGCCGCGAGTTCGAATTTGCGTGTCACTCGGATTGCCGGCGTCCAGGACGGCCATCACGAGTTCATCTTTGTTCTGTTTGGGTGTTGCTTTTGGGGCTGTCTGCTTCTTCAACACCGCCCGCAACCGCTTGATTTGCGCTTCGGTCTTTTTGATCTGTTGTTGATTTGAGTTTTTCTTTTTCAGTTTGCCAACCGCTTTTGGGCGCTCCGCAATTGAGCCTTCTGCTTCTTGGCAGCGTTCTTTTTGCCTTTGCCGTTTCCGGCAACGCGGACGGGCGTTAGTGCATCGGCGCGCAACGCAATCAGTTGGCCGGCCTGACGGTTTCCTCTGCCGCCTCCGGTTCCGAAGAACGTATTCGTGCTGCGAAAGATCCCCGCGAGCTGGTAGTACTCTTTCTGTGGGATCGGATCGAACTTGTGGTCATGGCACCTTGCACAACTTGCCGTCAGTCCCAAAAATGCCCGCGAGATTACGTCGATTTGCTCGTCGACGATGTCCATCGCGAATTTCTCTTTATTGCGTTCATTCAGCGACTTGGGTCCCATTGCCAGCATTCCGGTGGCGATCAGTTGCTTGTCTCGTTGTTTTTTGTCTTTGGAAGGCAGCAGGTCGCCGGCGACTTGTTCTTTGATGAATTGATCAAACGGCAAGTCGGAATTGAATGCGTCGATGACGTAGTCGCGATAATGCCAGGCTTGTGGAAACGTATAGTTTCGCTCCATTCCCGTCGATTCCGCGTACCGCACGACATCCATCCAATGACGTCCCCAGCGTTCACCAAACTGCGGTGACTTGAGGAGCCGGTCAACCAGACTGGCAAATGCAGCCGGCGACGGATCGGCGACGAATTCTTCGACCTGTTCGGGAGATGGCGGCAGTCCGATTAAGTCGAAGTACAGTCGTCGCACCAGCACTCGTGGTTCTGCGTCGAGTATCGGCTTTAGCTCTTTGGCTTCAAGCCGCGACAGGATGAAATGATCGATCTCGTACAACGCCCACTTTGGATCGTTCGTTTTCGGCGGCTTGGGATTGCCGATCGGCTTAAACGCCCAGAACTCGCGCGCCTTCTCGAAATTGATCGTGTGGCGAATCGGAGCCGACTTGCCGTCACGTGGGTCGGGGGCTCCCATCTTAATCCATCGTTCGAAATCGGCGATCACGTTGTCAGGCAGTTGCTCATCGGGCGGCATTTCCAATCCGTCGTAACGGATGGCGGACAGCACCATGCTCTCGTCGAGGTTGCCGGGAACAATTCCGTGGCCCGTTTCGCCACCACGCCGAATGCCCTCGCGCGTATCCAGTAGCAGTTCGCCCTTCAATTTCTTCGATTTCGCCGAGTGGCACTTGTAGCATTTGCTGACGAAAACCGGACGAATCTTCTTCTCGAAAAACTCAATCTGCTTCGCAGTCGGCTCGGCAGCCGGCAGATTGCCAACGGCAAGAAAAAGCAGGACGGATGCCGGAACAACGACGTTCTTCATTCTTAGCTCCAGAAATGCTGGTTACGGCCATTTACTGGCAAATCAATGAGTGTCGCCTTTCGCTCCGCGAAAGGGCGCCTTTTCGCGGAGCGAAAAGCGACAATAAGACAGGTATTTCTCGATTGATCCTAAGCGGATTTTCAACGGAATGCGATGATACGATGCTCGGGACGCGTCCATTATTCTGTCCATTCGACGCAGAACGGCATTGCGGGTGTGTTGATTCCTGCGGACCAGCTCCCGTTCCGTGGTTTTGTGCCGCAATGTCTATTAGAAGCGGTTTCAAATCTGTAGGGAACCCGGATACCGACTGCGGGTTGTACCGTAGCACCGTTCAACCGGGAAACTTGCATGCCCGCAACTTTTTTTTGGTCTTTCGGTTCTTCCAGAACAGCGGTGCCCCCTCTCCTTTCCTCACGCAAAGACGCCAAGA
>CAUZVF010001149.1:0-2619 GCA_963582955.1 Planctomycetota bacterium | reverse complement strand
TGGCAGGATCGTTGGGCTTCGCCGAGGTGCCGCGGACTCAGGTCGGTGCGCTCTTCAAGTCGCGCGACGCGCTGCTCAAGGCGTGCAAGTTTTCGTGCCGTCTGCTTGTAACCGGCTTCCGTCAGATGCTCGGCGATAGCCTTACCTCGATCACGCCGTTCACGGGAGGTAGGTTTCATAGTCGTCAAAATTCGGAATCATGGGTATCTCGTTTTCTCATTGGAAGCAAGAATCAAATTTGAGAGCACGCTCGGATTGCGAGTTGCGGAATAAGCGCGTAACCTGTTGGCGAACGCACCTGTTTTGGAGAGGAATGCCGACATGCCGCGATTGAGACTTCTTCAACGGATTTGCAGGCAAGCGGTGCTTGTTGTCCTGACGTGTATTCTGGCCGCAAACTCGGCGATCGCACAAGAAACAAAGCGGCCGAAAGTCGCGGCGATCGTCACCGTCTATCATCACAACTCGCACGCCGACATGTTGGTCACGCGATTGTTTAAGTCGTACACGCTCGACGACAAAGGCGGCACTCCGTCACTCGACCTTGCGTCCCTGTATACCGATCAAGTGCCGAAGAGTGACACCAGCCGCAAGTGGGCCAAGCAATACGGATTTCCCATCTACGACACGATCGAGGAAGCTCTGACCCTTGGCACCGACAAATTGGCCGTTGATGGTGTCATGCTGGTCGCCGAGCACGGGAAATACGCGAAATCCGACACCGGTCAGAGAATCTTTCCCAAACGCCGGTTGTTCGGCGAGATTGTCAAGGTGTTTGAAAAAACGGGAAAAATCGTTCCTGTCTTCAGCGACAAACATTTGGCCGACAATTGGGAAGACGCCAAGTGGTTCTACGACACGGCGAAACGCCTGAAGATCCCGCTGATCGCCGGCTCGTCGTTGCCGGGAACATGGCGCTATCCCGCAACCGATGTCGCGCGAGGCACCAAACTGAAACAACTCGTGGCGTTTTCTTACGGAGGCCTCGATTCCTACGGATTCCATGGATTGGAGATGGTGCAAGCATTGGTTGCCCGACGCAAAGGCGGTGAATCCGGAGTTCGATCGGTGCAATGCCTGACGGGCGATGACGTTTGGAACGCCGACAAGAACGGCGTTTACGACCGAGTGATCTTTGACGCCACGATTAAATGCCTGAAATTTCCGCCGCCGCCCGACAAACCGCTGAAAGAATTGGTCCAAAAGCCCGTGCTGTTCGTCATTGATTACAACGATGGCCTGCGAGTTAATATGTTTCATTTGCAAGGTGCATTCCGCGAATTTGCCGCCGGTTGGAAAACGGATGACGGAAAGATCGATGCCACATTATTCTGGCTGCAAGACGCGCGGCCGTACAATCACTTCGAGCACTTTCTACGCGGCATCGAACCACTGATGCACACCGGCAAGCCGCCGTGGCCCGTCGAACGAACTCTGCTCACCAGCGGCATGCTCGACGCCTTATTAATTTCAAAACGCGACGATGGAAAGAAGCTGAAGACGCCGTATTTGAACATCTCTTACAAAACCAAATGGAATTGGGAACAACCACCACCACCACCAACCGATCGACCGTCACGGTCGCAATGACGCGAAAGACACCATGAACGCTGCCGACGAATTCCTCGATCTGAATCACTTGCCAACGTTGCCACGGAATAAAGGCGTGGCGATCAGCTGCATCGGCACTGGATTTATCATGGCCGATTGCCATTTAGTCGCGTCAGCTACGCACAAGCCCAACAGATCGTAGAACTCTGCGACAACGCGGGCATCACACTGGCCGTGAATCCCATTGGCGAGTCGAAGGCACCGAAGGAATGGCACGCGGCACGATCGTCTGGCCCGAATTTCCCAAACCGACACCGACACGGTCTGCTGACCGAACCGTTGTACGTCGGCCGCCAAACGAAGCCTCAAAACAAATCTGGCGAAATGGCCATGTCCAATACAAGAACCACAACAAAAAAAACGAGCCATTGGCTCGCTCAAACCACTGCTATTCTAGTGCCCCCGGAAGGACTCGAACCTGCAACCTACTGATTAAGAGGCAAGTTTCTAAATGGCGGCAAGCGGACGGAAGTACTGTGTTTATAGTCTCAAATTCACCTCGTTGTTGCAACCGACATTGCAATCAATAGCATTCAATTGCAGTGGTTTTCGAGTATTTTCATTCAATGTATGTAGTTTGTAAGTATAAAACATCGTAACACCCGCGCCGTTGTCACGTCGTTTTGAATCCGTCTGATTGCCGTTCCTTACTCGTTATTTCGGAGCCAACCACCGTGTCATTCGACGACGACCGGCAACGCGTAAACGGGGGTCTGATTCCTGGCCCGACACACAACTCCCGCCGGCGAGCGCGACCAGCACCGGCGGAATGATAGTCGCGTTCGCTTTCGCCACGAGATCCAAATTCTCGTCCTAAGATCCGCCGATCCCAGACGAGCAATCCATCGCGTGACCGGCTTTGCGTTCGTTACACCGCGAATCCTCACAAGCTGGTTTGGCGAGATTCTTGCTGAAACCGGACTCCGGCTTTACTGGAAAAGAGTCTGTGCGCGCCAGCGGCATTTGGGTCGCGGCGTGCTCTGGCTGCACGCTCGCTACCGTGGTCTC
>CAUZVF010001148.1:0-2621 GCA_963582955.1 Planctomycetota bacterium | reverse complement strand
GGATTTCCTGAACTGGACTGACGAAGCCGACCTGACCTACGAAGACTCGCCTGTCGAGCATCTCTACACGAACCAAGTAAAACCGTACCATCGCGCGCCGCACATTCTGATCGGTTTCCCGATGCGGTATGTTGAACGTGGTTGGAATCCATCGATGCGGGCTCTTCCAGAACTCGCTCATCGAAAAATGCGGTCGAAGGCGAACGAGCGATACGGAACCGGCATTACCGAAGCCCTGCTGATGGCCAGCCGTGACGGAATCCGGTTCAAACGCTGGAACGAGGGATTTCTGCGACCGGGGATTCAACGGCCCGACACATGGAACTACAGCCATCTTTCGACAGCCTGGCACGCCGTCGAGACAGCCTCGGCACTCAAAGGGGCTCCGAATGAACTGTCGTTCTACTGCAAGGAAAGCGGTTGGACTGGCACGAGTTGTGCCTATCGACGATACACGCTGCGGCTGGACGGATTCGTTTCGGTAAACGCCCCCATGTCGGGCGGAGAACTCATCACAAAACCGATCACCTTCACCGGCCGTCAACTGAGACTGAACTTCGCATCCTCGGCTGCCGGATCCATCCGCGTTGAAATACAACGCCCCGACGGGTCACCCGTGACGGGATTTGCGCTTGCGGATTGCCACGAAGTTTTCGGCGACACAATCGATCGCGCCGTCGCTTGGAAAAGCGATGCAAGCCTCGCGGATTGGAACGGCAAGCCGGTGCGTCTGCGGTTCACGCTGAAAGACGCCGATCTTTATGCTTTTCGTTTTCTCGACAAATAGAGCGTTATCGATCTACTTGGACATCGATGCCTTAAGAGACCACAATATCCTCCGTCCATGTCACGCGACGATTTCGTGTCACAAAACGAGACATCCCTACCACAGCTCCCGCTATTGAATTGCATCGCATGCCAGTCAAGTCTCCCTGTCAAGCAGTCGGCCTTCGCTTTCCTCGTCTCGTTTATCGAATCGTGTTCGGCGTGTTTGTGTTGCTTTCTGTATTTGCCACGTTTGCCGTGGTGGACGCCGAATTGGAGTCGGAGTTTGCCGGGACGACATTCGATTCGGGACCGCTACGATTTCAAGAAAGCGTTATCCGCAGTGGATATGGTTACGCTTACGGCATTGCCGCGGCGGATCTTGATGGGGACGGCGACCTCGATTTGACCAGCTCGGATACGGATGCTGATAAGTTGCTATGGTTTGAAAACGACGGCCAAGGAGAATTTACCGAGCGGCTGATTCAAGAAAATGATCCGGGTTGGTTCGAGCGACACGCCGTCGGCGATATCGATGGCGACAAGCGGCTTGACGTTGTTGTCGTGAAGAACAAGGACGGGGACGTGCTCTGGTTTCGAAACAGCGGGTCGCCGCGGGACGGAAAACTCTGGCAGCGATTTGTTGTGACCAAAGGCGGATTGCCCGGTGCGTACGATGTGGCGTTGGCGGACTTTGACGGTGACGGCGATCTTGATGTGGCCGCATCCAGTTGGACGCGCGGCAAGCGATTCGTTTGGTACGCCAACCCCGGTAAGGACAAGTTCGATCAGCCGTGGACCGCACACGTGATTGAGGCCGACTTGGCCGAAACGCGGACCGTTGACGTGTGGGATGTCAACGGTGACGGGAAGACGGATCTGCTTGGCAGCGACACTGGCGGTTCACTGCTGGTCTGGTATGAAAACTCGGGCAACCCTGCCGAAGCGTGGCGCAAACACATTATCGACGATCGCACGAAAGGCCCGACTCATGGCCATTTCACCGATATGGACGGCGACGGTGACGCAGATGTTGTGATCGCATGCGGTATGCGGCCGGATATCGCGCCGCGCGAAGAACATCACGCAGCGTGGTACGAAAACGTCGGCAAGCCAGGTCGGGGAACAAGTTGGAAGAAGCACACGATCGGTGATGTCGTCGGCGCGTTTGAAGCGGTGGCTGGCGATTTGGATGGAGACGGTGACCGTGATGTCGTTGTCACCGGTTGGGATCCCGGCCAGGTGGTCTGGTTCGAAAACACCGGCGACGCAATTCAGTGGAAGTCACATCCTCTGAAGCCACACTGGACGCGAGCCGATTCCGTGATTCTTGCCGACCTGGACGGTGACGGCCGGCTCGACATCGCCGCCACGGCCGAACGGGGCAGTAACGAATTCCGCTGGTGGCGTAATCTCGGTAAGAAGTAGGGCGAACTTTCGCGGCCTAAAGGCTAGGCTGTACTCCAACTCGAAACGATAACGCTGACAAAGCACTCGTCCGATTCATTCATGAATCTGGTGAGATTCGACGTATCTCCAGAGTGTGTGACAACGGTTCCATCCAATGCTCAATATACACTCTGTCGGCGAGCGGTCGGCGTCAGCCGACCGGTTTCAAGCGGCGATTCTGGAACCGCCGGGCTGATGCCCACCGCTCGCCAGAATAATCCGGGCTAGCCTCCGGACTCAGCAGCCGCGACTTGCACTGCTTCCAGCACCTTGGCTGAATGGTCGGCGGCTTTGGCAACTCGTGACCAGACAGTCCCGCAGGATTGACAAATTATTGGGAAAACGGTAGTTCGGTAGTCATGATTCGGTAAAATCCGATCTCAATCCGTATGTCACGCACCAACTTC
>CAUZVF010001147.1:0-2622 GCA_963582955.1 Planctomycetota bacterium | reverse complement strand
GCCGATGTCCACATTGCGATGACTCACATCATGCTCCGCCGTCTGACCCGAACTTCAAAACCCCAGCACCCAAACGAACATCTCCTCGCCCATGCTGCGTGACTTACCAGATGCCCTCTAAGACGGCACAACTTTCGTTCAGGTTTTAAGTTGCCGTTTGAAGGACTGTTCCACACAACTAATCCCGGGCGTGCGGCACGTTGCTGCAAGATGAAACCCGCGACGGATTCATGGGGGGAGGCGATTATGAAGGGCAGCAACAAATCGTTGCCAATACTGTTCATCGTCACAATCGCGGTGTCTTTGGCGTTCGATGCGGCCAATTCAATGGCCGACGACGTCGACAAGTTGGCTGCCGAAATTGATCGCATGATCGAGAAGCCGTGGGGCGCGGAAGAAGTCACACCGGCCCCGCTTGCGGACGATGCCGAATTCCTGCGGCGGGCCTACCTGGATGTTGGCGGCAAGATTCCGCCTGTTTCTGAACTGCGGGCCTTCCTGGATGACAATTCACCAGACAAACGCCGCCGAATCGTCGACGACCTGTTGGAAACTCCGCTTTACGTTACGAACTTCACCAACGTGTGGACGACCGCCATGATCCCCGAAGCGAAGGCGGATATCCAGGTGCGGTTTCTGATGCCCAGCTTCGAGGCGTGGATGCGGCAGCAGTTTGCCGACGATGTCGCCTACGACGAAATCGTCCGGCGAATTCTCACAACACCGCTGAATAACTCAAACAACAGAAATCCTTATCAGCAACAGGGGGCTCCGACACCGATTGCCTTCTATCAAGCCAAACAAATCAAACCAGAAAACCTCGCCGCCGCGACCTCGCGCGTGTTCTTGGGGATTCGTATCGAATGTGCTCAGTGCCACGACCATCCATTCGACCACTGGAAACGCGAGGATTTCTGGGGCTTCGCCGCCTTCTTCGGCGGAATTCAGCGGCAAGGCCGTGCGGGAGTCTTCGGAAGAATCATCGAATTGTTTGACAAGCGCAAGATCAAGATTCCGGATACTGACAAAGTCGTCGAAGTGGCGTACCTAAACGGCGACGACGTAACGTTCACACCAGGAAAGAGTACACGCGACGCTTTGGCCGCTTGGATCACGTCGCGCGAGAATCCGTATTTCGCTCGAACGGCCGCCAATCGAATGTGGGGCCATTTCTTCGGACGCGGCATCGTCAATCCGATCGACGACTTCGGAGCGGACACGCCGCCCAGCCATCCGGAACTTCTCGACATGCTGGCGAGTGAATTCGCCGCGCATGATTTTGATCTCAAGTTTTTGATCCGCGCCATCACCGCGAGTGACACTTATCAGCGATCGAGCCGTCAGACGCACGACAGCCAGGCCGACGCCGATTTATTCGCAAGAATGGAAACCAGAGGCATGACGCCGCAACAGTTGTTCGCGAGTCTTTCTCAGGCGACCGGTTATTTCGCGCCATTCAACGTCCAGAACCGATTTGCCGTTGGCGCCAACGATCCGCGAGGAAGATTTCTCGAAACATTCAACAACGACAGTGACACACCGACCCAGCAGCAGACCACGATCCTGCAGGCTCTTTCGATGATTGATGAATGGCCAGTTCATGACAAATGCCACCGGGCTGACTCAGAGTCAAACGCTGGCAGCGGTCGTCGACTATCCGTTGATGGAAAACGCCGATCGTATTGAGACTTTGTACCTGGCGGCACTCAGCCGCAAGCCGCGTCCCGCCGAGTTAGAACGGCTTGTCAAATACGTCGATTCCGGTGGCCCGAAGAAAGACTCGAAACAAGCGTTGGCCGACGTCTTTTGGGTCCTCTTAAATAGCAGCGAGTTTATGTTAAATCATTAAAATTGTCGTTTCCTGGCGGCTATTAGCAGTAAAACGATTCTGGAGAATCCTGATATGGCGAATCAACAAGTTCTCTCTCGGCGCGATTGGATGCGACTTTCGGCGGCCGGAATGTTCGGCGCTTCAATGTCGGGTTGGCTGGAATCATTGGCGGAAGACACCGCCAAAAATCCCAAACGTAAGAATTCGGTGATCTTGTTGTGGATGTCGGGCGGCCCCAGCCAATTGGACACGTTCGACATGAAGCCGGGCCATGAAAATGGTGGCGAATACAAGGAAATCGAAACGGCGGCACCGGGAGTCAAAATCAGCGAGTACCTGCCGAATCTGGCCAAGCAAATGCAACACGTCTGTATTGTTCGATCAATGAGCACCAAGGAAGGCGATCATGCTCGGGCAACTTACCTGATGCGAACCGGTTATCGGCCGCAGGGTCCCGTGCATTATCCCGCGTTGGGGTCGTTACTCAGTAATGAGTTGGGATCGAGCGAAGGGGAACTGCCAAATTACGTCAGCATCGGCCCTTATCGTTTCCTCAGTCCGGCGGCCTACAGTCCGGGATTTCTGGGACCACAACACTCGCCGTTGGTTGTCGGCGGCCAGGGCGCGAGATTCGTCAGACAGGACGGGCAGGGATACGAGCAAGCTCTGCGAGTCCGCAATCTCGACCTGCCGAATGATGTCACGATCGAGCAAGCCGATGCACGGCTTGGGTTGCTGAAATCATTGGACGATGAATTCCTGGCAACGCGGCCCGGAGTCACGTCGAAGAG
>CAUZVF010001146.1:0-2628 GCA_963582955.1 Planctomycetota bacterium | reverse complement strand
GCGGGATTGGTCGCGGCCGCGGGGGCTGCCGGTCTGGGAGCGAAAGTCGCACTGATTGAACGCGACTTGATGGGCGGAGATTGTTTGAACGTCGGTTGCGTGCCGTCCAAGGGAATCATCAGCTCGGCGCGGGTTGCGGCGACGGTGCGTGACGCGCACGAGTTTGGAGTTTCCGTGCCCGCTGGAATGCCCGTTGACTTTGCAAAAGTGATGGAACGAATGCGGCGATTGCGGGCGGACATCAGCCCGAACGACTCGGCATCGAGATTTCGCGATCTTGGTATCGACGTGTTTTTGGGAAGCGGCCAATTCACCAGCACGAATACAGTCGAAGTTGCAGGAAAAACATTGATCTTCAAAAAGGCCGTCATCGCGACCGGTGCCAGGGCATCAGCACCGCCGATTCCGGGGCTCGACAGTGTCGACTATTTGACGAACGAATCCGTGTTCTCGTTGACCGAACTGCCAGCACGGCTGGGAGTCATCGGCGCCGGACCGATTGGTTGCGAATTGGCTCAGTCGTTCGCCCGGTTTGGCTCGGAAGTGCATTTGATCGAGGCGACTCACGGCATTCTGCCCCGTGAAGATCAAGATGCCGCGGCGATTGTGAAAGAGTCGATTTTGCGAGACGGTGTCAGGCTGCTGTGTTGCGGCAAGAATACCGAAATCAGCCCCGACGCTGACGGCATTCGCGTGAGTTTGAATTCTCACGACGAGGATTACAGCATCGTCGTCGATCAATTGCTGGTCGCGGTCGGACGTGCGGCCAATGTCGACGGCCTGAATTTGGACGCCGTCGGAGTTGAATATGACCGTGCCGGAGTCAAAGTCAACGACCGCCTGCAAACGACCAATCCCAAGATCTTCGCGGCCGGAGATATTTGCTCACCCTACAAGTTCACCCACGCCGCCGACTTCATGGCCAGAATCGTCATCCAAAACGCCCTTCTTCCTGTTCGGGCCAAAGCCAGTTCGCTGGTAATTCCTTGGTCGACTTATACATCTCCGGAAATCGCTCATGTGGGCCTGTCCGCAACCGATGCCGAATCGAAAGCCATCGCGATTGACACGTTCGTGCAAGAACTGGCCGATGTCGACCGCGCCATCCTCGAAAGTGAAACCAACGGATTCGTCAAGATCCATGTCAAGAAAGGAACCGATCGTATTGTCGGCGCCACAATCGTTGCAACGAATGCCGGAGACATGATCTCAGAGGTAACGCTGGCGATGACTCACAAATTGGGCCTGAAAAAATTGGCCAGCACGATTCATCCCTACCCCACTCAGGCCGATGCGATCCGCAAGGTCGGCGATTTGTACAATCGCACGCGGCTGACTCCGTTCATCAAGTCGGCACTGCAAAAGTGGCTGGCGTGGACGCGCTAAGGAACGGGGCGGATATAGAACCGACATCCAAAATTGAGCGGCAAGGCGCAAGCCCAATGCCACTCACTTTGTAGAACAATTGTCATCAATTGCTTCCTCTACATGCAGAAAACAGTTGGGACAACGATTTTACACACGCGAAACTCCACGTAAAGCGAGTGCCATTGGGCAAACGCCCTGCAGCTCAGTCCGCAATCAAAGTCGCCTTTCGCTCCGCGAAAGTAGCGCCACTTTCTCCGCGAAAGGCAACAGAAAGACACGCGCACCGTGCGTGCATGACTCAATGAATGTCTCTAAGAGTGGCGCTGTCTCCGTCTAGCTCCCGCGGAAATGCGACAACAACTCGTCGATCAAGAAACGGGTTGCCGTGCCTGTTTCGCCTTCCATGTTGATAGCGACGTACGAGACACCGGCATTTTCGAGGATCACGGTTGCTTCGTCGAGCGAGTCGACATGAACAACTTCGGCCTCGCGTGCTTTCGTCTCGACATACTGCTCGGCCAGCGGTTCTTTCGTGAAAATCACGAGGCACGATTCACCATCGACGGATTCAGTGACGAAAACAGAATCGTCACCCACTGTTCCCATGCCTTCGTCGTCGCCGACGTCATTCGCCAAGACGTACCAGGGAAACAAACTAAGAGATTCTGAAAAGTCGCCCGCTGACATATCTGGCCTCCAGCAAATGAAACTCGATTGCGTCATCATTCGATAATGCTACGAATCGTACCGAAACAGAAGGTGCATCTCAACAATTCTACAGCCAAATCTGGTGCGGCGGAATCGCCCGACTTGGGTCGGTTTATTCTTTATTCTAATCACAAACTGTTGGAGACCCGCCTTCGGGTGAGAGCAGCAAGCCGCCGGCCGGAATGGTGCTGAGCCAACAGTCGGGACCACGTACACCGCACGCATTGACGTATGCCAACGGGCACGGAATGTGAGGATGATCCGGTAATCAGCTGAGAACAACGCTTCGGCTACAAACATTGTTGTCTCTATTCTGTTTTGCTATTTTTAACGGTACGTTTTTGTAGAATACATCCGCGCTCATTTTCCACAAACCGAGACGCCGTTTGGGCTGGCAAGCCTTACGCACTGAGCCATTCGAACGGACCAATAAATAAATGCGTATTCCGCGAAAGGCAATCATGGTATTGGAGCGGTGGTACATACGTGAACGGGGGAAAATGAAAGGGCCATATGGATTGGAGCAACTGCGGTCATTGCACGAAAATGGTG
>CAUZVF010001145.1:0-2629 GCA_963582955.1 Planctomycetota bacterium | reverse complement strand
ATTTCACTTCGACCATGTTCTTTGTTCTGGAGACCTCGCGATGTTGAAACTGGCGCGTAAGGCAAAAATACTGCAACGAGCTTTTGGCGCTGTGATGCTGCTTGCATATGCGGCCGTCGAGTTACGAATCTCGGCCGAGTTTGATGCCTGTTGGGAGGAAGCGATAGGCGTTTGACATAAAGAATCTAGATCAGCGCATACTGATACGCAATCGGAGCAGCGCTCGAACCGACAAATCTGGTTCTCGTCAATTCCCCCCACTAATAAGCGTTCTCCAAGCAAGAGCAAAGATTGGTCGAAGTTTAGGCCCCTGAAAAACGGCCTCCGGTGAAGCTAGGTTAAAGCGTGCTCCTAGCGCTTTCTGTCTTCGGAACCGAAGGAGCCCTAGCCGTTCGGCAACTGACGTCGCCGAATGACCATTAAGCAGCATCTGAACCGATTCCTCTCTAAACTCCTGCGTATACTGACGGCGGACTCGTTTCCCACGTCCGGACGATTCTTCTTTGCCATTTTCAGGCTCCTTTCTGGAACTCAAAATAAGCAACTCACCTGTCCGTGAAACTGTCACCACCTCATTCAGCCTCAGCTGAATGTTGTAAACTCACGATGGAGCGTCCACCACAACCTCGCGCACGAGAACTGCCTTGCGTACTCTCCCTGCGGCATCCCGATGGTCGTAATCCGTATAGGCGACCATGAAGCGGTTCGGCCCCAAAACCACATCGGAACTGTTGGCACACGAGTTCTCGCGCACTCCTGTCTTCTTGTTTTTCGGATCGTCAGACACCGGAACGATCGTCACGTCATTGCCCCACTGCTTGCCTTGACCATCTGCGTTAAACATGATGAATTGTCCCGGGCGGCCGTACATTCGGTAAGCCACGCCGTTGGCCAGCAACCCACCCGCTGGATTGACACTGCTGGGGCGGACGGCGACGGGTGTAGTCCAGTTGCGCCCCTCGTCGTAGGAACGCGACAGCAACAGCGGCGACTTCGCCGTCCCGGTTTTCTTGCTCCACGTACGGATCGCCGCCATCCAGTTACCGGCAGGCATATTGGGCGAAATATGGACCTGCGCGATGGGACACTCACCGGCGGCACGGTAGGGGAAGGTTGAATCGTGAAACCAGTTGCGTCCAGCATCCGAGCTGCGAAAGATATGGCAATGGGTTTTCCTGTTCCCAGGAGCTTTGTTTTCTGCCAACCGCAATCTTGTTCCGAAGGCTGATACGATCAGATCACCTGACCCCAGTTCTATGATCGGCTGGTAACCGATATCGTGCAGACGCACGGCCGAAGGTGTAGGGATGCGGATGCGCGGCACGACGTCTTTGGGATGTCCTTGAAGGTCCTTCGGTGTGGCCCATTTGGCACCTCGGTGCGCCCAGACTCCCGGGTTCGGAAGTCGCTGATCGCCAACGTGCCGCACCCACTTACGCAGCCGCGTAGCAATATATCCATGAGTCAACTGATTGATCGGGTCCCCATCAACGACAGTCTCTTTGAACGCCGGCAGGAGTATGTCCGGGTCCATGGTCGCACGATGCGCCTTCCACTGTTCTTCGTCCGCCCCACGCTCGTGCATGGTGACATAACGATGCTCCTTTGGTAAATCGCCCAGGCGATAGAGCAGCTTGATGCCGCGAAAATATCCATCTTCGCCGCTGGTGTTCGTTGGGTAAGGTTTCGTGTCAAAGACATCAAGGCTCACAAGCTTGGGCTCATAGTAGACCTGCCGACCGCTCGCGAACGTGAATCTTTCTTTCAGGAACGCTTCCGCCTCGGACACGTTGATAACTGCATGAGTCCAGTGCCGGCCTTCGTCGTAGGAAATGTACCAGAGATAGTGGTAGTCCATTTCGGAAGGCATGTGGTCGCCTCCGAGGGTCACCGCGCAGACCAGGCGCCCATCACGCAAACGCCAGATGGAGGGGAACATGAAAAACCCCCACCGCTGATCACCCTCGGGAGCCAGCATCACCTCGACAGGCTTTCCCAATCGCACCTTAACGCCCACATCGGGCGCGCAGTCGGGCTGCACAATCTCGTCGATAAGGGGCGGATGAGCATCGACCTCACCGCTGACCACGGGTTCTGCACGAACCACGCCGAGCCCGTCGGACGAAATCGCCGCGCCCATCCCCAATGCCGTGGATTTAAGGAACTTCCGCCGGCTAGAAATTGCTCTGCGATTCATCGCATCTGTACTTTCTTCACCCATGTAAGTTCTCGAGTCAACAACGTTGCCGTCAAGACCCTGATCCTTTCTGATTCGAGTTTTCCCAGATGGACTGATTCCGATCCCAAGAATGGCGGATTCAAGTTTGAAGATCAACTCGCATGGGTCGCGCGATCGAGCCGGCACACGATACCGAATACTGACTCACTTCATGCCCGGCCTGTTCGCTGATCGCCGTACGCCCGACGGAAAAACGAGCGAGGCGATTTTGCGCTGGATCTTCACAGGCATTGGAGGGTCGGTTCGATCCCAGCCCCGCTGGAGTGATACAGAACTTGATACAGAATCCATAGCATTCCGTATCAAAACATGTAAAATATGGAAAATGCAGCCAGACGAACGGTGTTGTTGATTCGTTGGAAGCTGCTCGGAATGAACGACTTAGAACAG
>CAUZVF010001144.1:0-2633 GCA_963582955.1 Planctomycetota bacterium | reverse complement strand
TGGCTTCGTGTTCTTTACGAATCGTTGCTGCCTTTTTCTGAATCGATTGCTGGTTGCGAGACGATCGGGACTCTCGTTGGAGTGATTGGATCTGGCGTTGCATCTCTTGCACGATTCCCATGAACTTTCGTCGTTGTTCATTCGTGAGACCGAGTCTTGTGGCAACGGTTGGCTCACTGAGTGCAAACAATCCCTGATGTTGCCGTTGAATTTGTCGCAAACGCACCTGCTGAGTCTCGGTCAACACAAGCGATAGCTGTTTCCGCAACCGCGAGTCTGCTTCTGTTCGGTGTTTCTGAAGTTGACGATGTCGAGCCGGCGGCGGTTGTTGCTGAATCTGTTGCATCAACCGCGATGACTTTTCGAATTCCAAGTTCTTGAGACGCATGAGTTCGGCGCGCTGCTTGCTGGAGACCCGCAAATCGTCCATAACCGCATTCTGGAAAACGACAAAACGCGAGCCCAGCATTCCAATCAGCATTTGAACTCGCTGGTCGGACGTGGGTAACCTAAGTTTCGTAGCTTTGGCGACGACTTCATCAGCCGCGCACGGTTCGGCAATCAGTCCGTATCGCACTTTGCATTTCAGGTCGATCGGATGACCTGCCGGAAGGTGTTTGACGGCGTCTTCGGATTTCAGTTTCCAGAACTTGTTGCCCCATC
The DNA here is from genome assembly GCA_963582955.1 of Planctomycetota bacterium. GTDB lineage: Bacteria > Planctomycetota > Planctomycetia > Planctomycetales > Planctomycetaceae > CAUZVF01. The sequence continues at coordinate 1,970 of CAUZVF010001144.1, read as the reverse complement.
TCAGCTTTTCGGAACCGACGGCTGTTGCGATCAGACGGACGATCCGATCGTTTTTGACGTCGATGTAGCCTTCGCAATCGAGTTTGACTTCATGGTCCCACTGGCGGCCGTCTGTCTTGCGTCCCAACGTTGATTGTCGGCCTGCGACGTCGGACGTGCCTTCGAACCGGAGTCGAATCACACCATCGACCCGATCAACTTGAGTTACCGAAAACCGCCATTCGCGCCTGTCGGTCTGGCCGCCGGTTCGTTGGCCTCCCAGCGGATTTACATCGAGTTGCCCCAGATACGCCGAACTGACGAGCAGTCGAACCAAATCATCGTCGAGGCGAAAACGCTGATTGCTGGCGGCAGCCAAATTACGAGCCAACTTGGACTGAACCGCAACGGGGACCTCAACACGTGACTCCATGTAATGTTCTTGAGAAAGCGTATCGGCCACGGGTTTGCCAGCTTTGTCAAGCGCCCGGCCGATGATGCGTCCCACCAACGTACCGGCTTCCAGTGCGGGTTTCGCCGGGCAACGCTGCCCGTTTGCGTGTTGGTCGGGAATCTTCGGCTTCGTTCCGGTGTCGGCAACGTCGGGCAATTTCTGGCTGGGAAACCGCATGAAGCGTTCGGCTGGCAACGGACGTGCCGCGTCCAGAAATTCTTTGTAGCGAGCCAGACAATGATCCAGAAAACCGACAATGCTATCATCGTCTTCGAACATTAATGACCATGCCAACACTTTGCCGTCAGAATTGGCGACGCAGATTCCCTGCGGCGCGGGTTTGGAACGCCCGATTTCCGAGTAGAGTTTGCCTTCGATCCCAGGTGGCGGATTGTTAACCAATCCCGCCTTCAATGCGACTGGTATGAAATCGGCCTTGATGCGGCGAACAACTTCACGCTTCGAGAAAACCGCCTCACGGGCGGCACCCGCGAACACTCAACACCGTTCGTCGTCGATGGGCCTGTCGATGAAGATCCACAGGATCATCGGTTTGTGTTGATCGCGCGAGGCCTTGATACCGTCCAGCAAACAAGTCTTCCAATCAATCCGCCGCCACGCGACGTCTTTTGCTTTCAACGCCGAAACCGCGGCCTCGATTTCAGACGGAGTCTTGATGTCGGCGGCTCGGACACGAGTAACGGAAAACACCACTGCGGCCAAGACGAACATCGCTAAGACGAATTGTTTCATTGGAAGCTCCCACAAGAATCAGCATGGACTTGTGTTTCGATAACGAGATCGGATCGGTGAGCGGTGAGCGGAATTACTCAGCAACTCCGACGGCACATTCCGGTCCGACACAGGCTTCGCCAACGTTGTTGCGTTCGGCTCCTTCGATCGCCGTTCGAATTGTGACCCCAGCATTGACGGCCGCAGCCAGATCGATCGCCGCGAGGACCGTTTCGTATTCAATGTCCGAATCGAGAGCCTTTTCAATTCGTCCGCCAGTACAGGCAATACAGCCCCGCGTAGCAGTGACGGCCAAGCCGATGAGATGTTTCTCGCGATCGGTCAGCGCCGCGGTTGCGCCAGTGGCATCTAACGCATCTTTGACTTTGAATTCCGTGGCTTCCATTTCGGTGACCCTTTCAACAAAATTCTAAGTGATGTGGTTAACCATTCTCGTAATATACTTGTGACTCAACCGGGAATCGACTGGACTCACCCGATCACCTCAGTATGGCTGGTTGACCGCAGGCACAGAAGATCATCTAAAGTTTAGAAAGCATGCGCGTAAAACGCACACAGGTTCGCCTGCAAGATTCTAATTCTCTCGTTTAACCCGTAGCCGAAGGCGAGGATCAGAATCATAAGTGACCACGCCTCCGGCTACGGGTTAAACGACGCGGCACGGCCGCAATGTACGAGCTAGTGGTTGGCTCGAAAGTGAATTTTATGTTTGGGAGTCGGGATAGAAGTGGAAAAGGCTCCGCGAAGTTGAGGTGAAGATTCGTATTGCTTGTTGTAAAAGCAC
>CAUZVF010001143.1:0-2635 GCA_963582955.1 Planctomycetota bacterium | reverse complement strand
CGTTTGCAATGAAAGACGGCAAACCGTGGTTGTGCTTCGGAGTCATGGGTGGCGACATGCAACCGCAGGGCCACGTACAAATTCTGATGAACATCATCGATTTCGGCATGAACGTGCAACAGGCGGGTGACGCCGCCCGCATCCGACACTTGGGCTCGGCAACTCCGACCGGAGGCCGGATGGACGCAGCCGGCGGCGCCGTCGCGGTGGAATCAGGAATTTCCTTCAAAGCCATCCACAAACTGCAAGAGAAAGGTCACAAGATCGTCCGCGCACGCGGTTCGTTCGGTGGCTATCAAGCGATACGCATTGATTTGGAAAACGGCGTCCTGCACGGTGCAACAGAACCGCGCAAAGACGGCACGGCTGTCGGGTATTAGTTGGACAGCGCCACTTTGTGGCGTGGCTTCGACATAAGTTCTTGTAATCACTCGTTTAACGGCAAGCCGAAGGCGTCGGTGTCCGGACTGGAACGCGGACGCCTTCGGCTTGCCGTTAAACGAGTTAGGCTCACGAGTTACGTTCAGTCGCCCGATACAAAGTGGCGCTGTCCAATTAGGTAGCTGTCAGCGATCAGTATTCAGCGCGAAACACGAATGACTCGGATGATTTCGAAGCTGACCGCTGACTGTTGACCGCTAACCGCCTGAAAGAGAATCACAATATGCAACATGAAATGAAGAGTTCAGAACGCTACCTGATCGTCGTGGTCGCGTTTCTGGGGTGGGCGTTTGCCGGAGTGCACATGTCGATCAACGGCATCGTCATGCGCGTCGCGACGGCCGATCTGCTGCCCGCGAATACTCCCGAAGGCGAGATTGGTCAGTGGTTTGGCTGGCTGACCTGCGCGTTTTTGCTGGGGGCCGCGACGGGAGGCTATCTGTTCGGTTACGTGGGCGACCGCTTCGGCCGGGCCAAGGCGATGGCCGCCAGCATCCTGTGTTACTCAATATTTTCCGCAATCACGTACTTCGTGCAGAGCCCAACACAGCTTCTGATTCTGCGATTCTTGACGTGCCTTGGAATCGGCGGGATGTGGCCGAACGGGATTGCTTTGCTGTCAGAGGCGTGGGGCAACGTCTCGCGACCGATATTGGCAGGAATCATGGGTACCGCCGCCAATGTCGGGATTCTCGTCTTTGCCCTGGTCACTGTTCTCAGGTTCGAAGTCACGGGTGAGGACTGGCGCTGGACGTTTCTGGTCGGCGCGTCGCCGGTTGTTCTTGGGATCCTGTCGCTGCTGCTGGTGCCCGAATCTCCCAAATGGCTGGCGCTGAAGAATGCACCGGATGGGGCCAGTGGCGAACCCGAGCCGGCATCGATCGGGGAAATCTTCAGGCCGCCGATCCTCAAGATGACTCTGATCGGGATCATGCTCGGTGCGATTCCACTGTTCGGCGGATGGGGCGTCAGTAACTGGGCGACGGCCTGGGCCAGCGAAGTCGGCGACGTCGCGAAGGCCGACGACACGGCGGAAGCCGACTCCGCACCGAAAAGGAAGCCGGACCCAGTCCTTAAGTCGATGACGGTTGTGGCGCGGTCACTGCCGGGATCGATCACCAGCCTGCTGGGAGGATTCATCGCATTCTGGCTCGGCCGAAAACGCACCTATTTCATTCTGTGCATCGGAGCCCTGGTTTGCACGCAGTTCCTGTTCCGGGTCGAGAACCCCGTTGACAGCACTGTCCTGTTTACCATCAGCATGTTCGGGCGGGATCTCAACATTACCGAATTCCTCGGTTGGACCGCAGGGCTCGGGTTCTTCAGCGGAGCTTTCTTCGGATGGCTGCCACTGTGTCTGCCCGAGATGTTTCCGACACGCGTCCGGTCGACCGGTGCCGGTGTCAGCTTCAACTGGGGCCGCATTCTCACCGCGATCGGAATCCTGCTCTCGGCGGTGGCGCTGAAGGAGGTTTTCGCAGGCCGGTACGCCCAGGTCGGGCAGATCACTGGTTTTGTCTACGCCGTAGGACTCGTTGTCATTTTGCTGGTGCCGGATACATCTGGGAACGAGTTGGAAGACTGACAACTCGTAGGAATTCAGGTTCGCCCCGATTATCCACGAACGGCAATGAGATGAATTGACAACGCAAAGGAGCGACGATCCTGGCGCGGCAGTGCCGGCAACCAAACAGTTTCCACCATTTCTCTTGCAACGCAGAGGAACGAAGAACACACAAAGCACGGCCAATCGTGAGGACGCGCTAGTGTCTTCCATGCGTGGGAAGCAGGGTTGAAAACTGTAGAGCGATAGCCAGGAAGCTTACGCTTCCCGCTAGCCTGGAGAATCAGAGCATGACAGGCTAGCGGGAAGCGTTAGCTTCCTGGCTAACGGATAGCGTTATCAACTCGAGTGAATCACAAAAGTGAGCGATCGCAAAGATTTGTCTCTCTTAACTTCGCGCTCCTCCGTTCCACGGGCGACATCACGTCCGTGACGATGCGGTCCTTACGACACGGTGGAAATGCAGTTCGACAACGCGTTCGACGACACGGCGCAGTCCTTCGACGAGGCAGTCGGGTTCGTGGTCGGTTTCGCCTTTGCGTTTGATCTCGTCGAGCGGTGTTCCAGGAAAAACGGTGAACGTGCTCTGGTGGATGATCTGGTTGCCGGCGTCGAGTTCCGGAACGATGA
>CAUZVF010001142.1:0-2637 GCA_963582955.1 Planctomycetota bacterium | reverse complement strand
GAGTGCCCGGCTCGGTAGCCGGTTTTGCTTTCAACACGGTTGAAAAGAGCTGTCGGCGTTGTTCGGTGTGCGGTTTTGTTTTGTCGACCAGCCGCATGAAAAAACTGTTGGCCGGAAGCCCTGATTGGTGATCCAGCAATTGGCGCAATGTGACTTTCTTGTATCCCGCGTGGCATTGCTTCGCCAATTCCGGCAGAGCGTCTTCGATCGTGGAATCCCATTCGAGTTTCGTGTCGCGCACGACGCACGCGGCAATCGTGGCCGTCATCGCCTTCGTGCACGATCCCAGATGAAACCGGTCGTGAATCGTGAGTTTTGCTGGTTCTCCAGCTTTGCGAACTCCGGCCGCCGCGATTCGCACGCGGCGGTCGCCATCGACGATTGCCAGGCACACTCCGGGCAATTCAAATCTTTTCAGCGTCGAGTTAGCAACCTCTTGCAGCTTGCTGTCTTCTTGAACGAGCGTTGGAGTCTTTTCTTGTGCAAAAATACATGTCGGTATGCAGACAACAAGTAGCATCGTGAATCGGTTGAGATTGGACGACATTGTGAACTTTCTCTGATTCGCGGAATGAGGAATCTCGTCGCACACCTGCGATTGTGACAAGCAACTGTTAAAAAGGAACCTCCACTCGGACCCGACGTGAGTCAACACGGACTCAATGGCAGGAGACAATCATGTATCGAATTCTCGTTTTGCCGCTTTTGTTCTTCACCAGCTTGTCCGGGCTTGCAGCGGACGACAATTGGCCGCAGTTGCGTGGTGCCGGTGCACTGGGAGTTTCCGATGGAAAGAATCTTCCAACGGAATGGAACACTTCGAAGAATGTGGCTTGGCAACGTGAGCTGCCGGGGCGAGGCTGGTCGTCACCAATCGTTTGGGGCGATAAGATGTTTCTGACAACGTGTGTCAGCAGCGGCCAGCCGGAAGAAGCAAAGAAGGGGCTCTATTTCGGCGGAAACCGATTGAAACCGCCAACGGCCGAGCATCAATGGAAGGTGATTTGTCTGGACTTGAACGACGGGAAAACGCGGTGGGAACGAACGGTCCATAAGGGTGTTCCCAGTCAATCACTGCATATCAAGAACAGCTATGCTTCCGAGACACCCGTCACCGACGGCCGGCACGTGTATGCTTACTTTGGAAATGTAGGAATCTTCTGCTTCGACCTGAACGGCAAGCCCGTCTGGTCGAAACGGATGCGTGCCCGGCCGACGCGTTATGCATGGGGAACGGCCGCCTCGCCCGTGCTCCACGAAGATCGTCTCTACATCATCAACGATAACGAAGCGGAGTCGTATCTGATGGCTCTCGACAAATCGTCGGGCGACGAGATTTGGCGCGTGACTCGTAAAGAGAAGAGTAACTGGGCGACGCCTTACGTTTGGGTCAACGATCAGCGTAGCGAAATCATCACTCCGGGAACTGGCAAGACGCGGTCGTACGATCTGGAAGGCAAGTTGCTTTATGAATTTGGCGGAGCATCCAGCATCACGATCGCGACTCCTTATTCAAAGTTTGGACTGTTGTATGTCAGTTCCGGTTACATTTTGGATGCCAAGAAACCCATCTGGGCGATCCGGCCTGGAGCAACCGGCGACATTTCTCTCGGCAAGGATCAGACGAAAAACGATCATGTCTTGTGGTGTCAAAAGCAAGCGGCTCCGTATAATCCCACGACGATCATCTACGGCGAGCAACTCTACGTACTGCTCGACCGTGGGTTCATTACCAGTTACAACGCACTGACTGGCAAACAAGTCTACGGACGGAAGCGATTGCCAAACGGCCGTGCGTTTACGTCGTCGCCTTGGGCCTCGGATGGAAACCTATTTTTCTTGAATGAATTCGGTACGACCTTCGTTGTTCAAGCCGGTGCGGATTTTCGGCTGCTTCAAAAGAATGAACTTGCCGAAGAGGACATGTGCATGGCGACCCCGGCGCTGGCCGGCGACCGGCTCATCATTCGGACGGCAGAGAGGGTGTATTGCATTCGCACGGCCCGCAGTCCGAAGTCCCGTCAGTAACGCCACTCCATGCTCGGGAAGCGGGTTGAAGATTGTAGAGCGATATCGAGCAGGGTTGAAGACTGTAGAGCGATAGCCAGAAAGCTTACGCTTCCCGCTAGCCTGGAGAATTAGAGCATGACAGGCTAGCGGGAAGCGTTAGCTTCCTGGCTAACGGATAGCGTTATCAATTCGAGTGAATCACAAAAATGAGCGAGCGCAAAGATTTATTTCTCTTAACTTCGCGCTCTTCGTTCCTCTGCGTTGCAAAAATGAGAATTGTGTAGAACCTGTTTGGTTTCCGTAGTGCCGCGCCAGGCCCTTCGTTTTTTTTACGTTGTCAAGAAATGCGCGCAGGACGCCCTAATCGTCCGCTCGTACCAACTTCCACACGTCCTTCTGCATATTGTTACCGGCGACCATCCACAGCGCGTCTTTGTAAACGAATACGCTGGCGGCGTGGCGGGGTTTCCAGGGAGTTTTCGGCTGTTCGTGCCAAGTGACCCCGTCGGCCGAATACCAGACGTCGTTTCGATTGCCGCTGGTTCTGTTGTATCCTTCCAAAACCCACATGCGATCGTCGAACACGGCGACATCGGGGTATTGACGCGGTGGCCACGGAGCCGCTTT
>CAUZVF010001141.1:0-2638 GCA_963582955.1 Planctomycetota bacterium | reverse complement strand
AACGGTGCTGGATCTGAACCATCCAGCGCACGCCGAACAGGCGGAAGCATTGGCGCTGGCGGACCAGTTAGTTCTTGTACTCAGGCTCGATTTCGTCGCGTTGGAAAACGCTTACCGCATCATCGAGCACCTCAAGAACCTCGCGATCCCCATCGAACGCATTCACCTGGTGGCCAACCGCACGGGCCAACCACGGGAAGTTGCCGAATCGAATGCCAAAGAAGCTCTGGGAATTGACAAGCTGTTTTTGATTCCTAACGACCCCAAGAACGTGAACTTGGCCTACAACAGCGGTGTGCCGGTTGTCATTGAGAAACCCGCATGCAAAGTGTCGAAGAGTTTCGAAAACCTAGCCGCGCAACTCGTTAAGAGGTAGGTCCCGCGAGCCAAGCGGGACTCCCTGACTGGCATGTTCGATCGCCTTGCTCGGCTTTCCAGAGCATTCGCCGTCACAACATTTGGACGCGACGGGAGCGGTTTCTCTCACTTTCGCGAGTTTGGCGCAAGTCGTGAACCCGTCATCACTTAGTGTACGACACCGGTTGCTGTCGAGAAAAACTTTCGAGAGAAGTGACAAATTCCGGATTTTGCACGCCCGGTTTTTACTCCCAATCCCGACTAGCCTAATAGACAGGAGTGTGTTCACCCGCTTACGCCAATGCGAATGTTGTTATGGCTTGTGCCATCAGTTCGATTGTGGCGGGCCTGGGTGGACCGTTTCCGGATCGGTTTGTACGTCTCGCGAGCCGAGCGAGACATAAGACACATCGCGAGATACTGATGCGTGCCAATCTGGCGGCACTCGTCGGTTGATCGCCCGATTTTAAAACCGAATCCGTGGTCGTTGTTCTCACGTGAGGATCAAGATGCCTCGCGATTGATCCCTTGGCCGGGGTCCCATTCACAAAGTAGCGATCGTGCGGTCACGACGATCTCACTCGCTACCAAACCGATGGAGAACCAGTAACCATGCGTCACAACCCGTCTGAAAATCCGTTGAACAACATCGATCCCACAGTTTTGGACATCTGCCCGGGCACTGATCATCAGGCCGAGAATGAGACCGTGCCGGCCAGCGATCAGCGTCATCAATCGAAGGAGTTGCTATCGCTTCTCACAAATACACAAGCCTACCTCGAATTCCTGTCGGCCAATGTGCTGCCCGACGACGAATTAACTCAAGGTTGGGCCCAAGCCTACTCGAAGTTCGATGCCGTCATTCGCCAACTCGTTGCCCAGCACAGAGTTCTGGCGGCGGATCAACAAGAGGACTGCGTTCAGCAGGTCTGGCTTGACGTGATCACACGGCTGGCCCTCTTCGAATGGAATCCCGAACGAAATGGTATTGTCAAGTGGTTTAGCAAACTGGTTCGCAGTGAAGCGTCAAACACGAAACGCAAGAATGCGCACAACCCAACCGAAGACGTGGATCGAGTGGCGAATACGTTGGCCACACACACTGCCGAGCCATCCGGCATACCGGACAGATGCATGCAACATGAAATCCTGCGAATGGTACTCAACAAACTGCGCGGACGCGTGTCGAACGAGAACTACCAGATCTTCGTGATGCGTGTTCTTGAACGACGACAGGTCACAGAAATTGCCCCGGAGGTTCAACTCACTCCCAAACAGGTGTCGGATCGAGTCTATTACGTAAAGCAGAGACTTCGTGATTTCATCGAGGCAGTTTCAGACTAATCCTGCGAACTGCCTACCTCTGGAATCGCCCAAATTTCCGACCGAGAGTCGCCTCGGAGAACTTTTCCCGATTTTTTTGAGAAAAACTCCAGAATCTCATCCGAGAAATGGCTTCTCGCGCGCTTATTACTATAGGGGCGAATTTTTCTTAGCGCCCTGAATGACACATCTCCTTGCGAAATCCAGCTTTGGAATTGCACCAATGAGCGTGCGCGCACAAAGTCGACCGGAAACCTCGACCGCCATTCGCCGGAATGCACCGCGGCAAACAGGCCAATCCGTCTATCAGGCACTCTGCGAACATCAGCAGACGGATGAAACGTGGGAGCTGAAGCCGTTGCTCGCGTTTCTGCATCGTTGGGCCGAAAGATTCGGTTTGGAGTTTATACTCCACATTCGTGCCATCTCGCTACGTGTCGACGGATTCGACCCGCGGTCGCCGGGACGCTTTCACCCGGATCACAACGGCTTTGGCTTGGTCGGCGAGGCAGCACTGAACCGTCGCTATCTCGCCGACCGGCCAGCGGAAGAGACCCTGGCCACGCTCTTGCACCAGCTCATTCACGCCTGGCAGCAGGTGCATGGCCAGCCGTCGGGCAAATCGAGCGACCACAACCGCGAATTCCGCGACAAGGCGCGGGACTGCGGCTCGGTCGTCGACAAGGCCGGCCACACCGCAGTCGCGTCCGCATCGGCCTTCAGCCGTCTGCTGGACAGGCACGGTCTCGACGACTTTCCGGGCTTTCCACCCGAACCAAACACCAGCAAGACGAAGCTGAAGAAATGGTCCTGCTGCTGCAACCCACCCATCAATGTCCGCGTGGCAGTCCCCGAATTTCGTGCCCGCTGCATGATTTGCGGAAAACTGTTCGGCAGAGTGGATGAAACAGCGGAGACTCAAGTAGGCCGGGAGCATTCTCAATTGTCCGCCGGAAGC
>CAUZVF010001140.1:0-2639 GCA_963582955.1 Planctomycetota bacterium | reverse complement strand
TGGGTTTGATTGCGGCAACGGGAATCTGCTTGCCAAGCCTGTACTTCTACGGCTTACTTTCTGGGATTCGCATGTCGATGCTCGACGTGACAATCCATGCTCTGAAAGCCAAGGCGACGTCCGCGATCGCGCTGATCGGAATTCTGCCAATCTACGCCGCGATTTGCATGGGGATTGCCATTTTCGACGCGCCCCAGCCACTGGTTCGCGGAGCCCTGTGGCTGGGATTGATCCTGCCGTTCATTGCCGGCTTGTGGGGCACGCGTTCTCTTTACGTTGGATTTACCGGACTGTGCGACACGATGCCGGCCGACCGCCGGTACAATCGTGCTTGCTTCCTGAGACGATTAGTCGTCTCGTGGGGCGCGTGCTACACGGCCATCTCGCCGGTGATGATCTACACACTCTGGCAACGGCTTGCGTAACCGATGTTTCCGCAATTTCGCGGTGCAGGGCAGGTCCTACAACCAATCATTCGAAAGGAAAACCTCATGGGTTTATTCACACGCGTCAGCGACATTGTTTCGGCCAACTTGAACGAAATGGCCGAGCGGTTCGAGAATCCCGAAAAGATGCTCAGGCAGGCGGTACGCGAAATGGAAACCGCGATTGGCAACGCCATGGACGGAGCGGCCAAGGTGATTGCCAACGAGAAACTGCTCAGAAAACAATTGGACGATCAAAACGCACAATGCGATCTCTGGCACGAGCGTGCCAAATCAGCCGTGGTTGGCGGAAATGACACCGACGCGCGCACGGCGCTACTTCGAAAAAAAGAACACGAGCAACTGATCGCAGCGCTGGCCGAGCACCTTGCGTCGGCCGAAACATCCAGCCAATCGTTGCGGCGTCAGATCGATGCCATGCGGGCCAAGATGAACGAAGCCAAGCGCAAACTGGTCGTCGTGACGGCCAGAAAACAGGCGGCCGACGCGCGACGCAAACTGGTGCGCGACACTGGCGGAGTGAAACTCAACAACGACGCCTTTCAAAAGTTTGACCGCATGTGCGAAAGAGTCGATCAGGCCGAAGCTGAAACCGAAGCGTTGCTGGAACTCGCGGATAACGGCGGCCTCGACGAGCCAATCCACGTCGCCACCGACCTCGACGTCGAAACCGAACTACAAGAACTCAAAGCGAGCAATCGTTAACAGGGAGTCAATCCGCCATGCAATTCACATTAGTGCTTGCCTTCTACGTTCTCATGGGAATTGCGGTCGCCGTGGGCGAATTCCTTGCCGACGACGAACAAGCAACAGGCGAGCGTTGGTTTCGTGTTGCGTCGGCCGTGTTTTTCTGGCCGATCCATCTTCCCTTTTTGCTGAAGCCACGCGAATCGGAATCCGTGCCAGCCGACGCATTCGATCACACTCGTCGGCCATCCGCCTCTCCGGCTGATAAAATGTCAAAAGCGATCGCTCAAGTCGAAGTGGAACTCGATCGCGCATTAAAGAGCTTAGACGGCTGGGCCGAGAACATTCTGTCGGATGAGCGGGAACGTCTTACCGAATTGCGTTCAGCGTGGAAGCTACAAGCGGCACGAATCCGCGAATTGGATCTTCTCCTTCAAGAGCCAGCCTTCGCCGATTCCGACGACGATGAAGAGCCCGGATTCATTAACGAACGCAGCCGCCACAGTGAGCAAGCTCGGCAACAAAACATCGAACGGCTGGCTCAGGTGCGCCGGCAATTGTATGACGACCTGATGGGCACTCTGGCCTGGGTGCGTGAATTGGTCACGATGATTCATCTGGCGAAATACACGGGGGCCCCGGCGTCACGCGCCGAAGAGCTGATCACGCAAATCGCCGCCGCCGTCGAGGGACTGTCCGAAGTGACCGACTGGCAGGAAAACACGCTTGTCGGCACTCCTGGTTGATCTGTTCTTGATCATAGGTCGCCGGAGTTCCTCCCAGCGGACTCGATTCAATTCTTTCAGACCGGCACTGTCGCGAAGTCCGTGGCTTTCTGACCAAAATGCAGTTAACGTGTCATCAGACCTACTGTCTTATCTTCTATACCGTCGGAGAGACTAATGAATTGTTTCGCACAGATTACTTCGCGAGTGTCACTCGTGCTGACGCTACTTGCAGTGAGTGCCGTGTGGCAAGCCTTCGATGCCAGCGCGATTTTTGCCGAAGATTCGATTGATGATCAACTGCAGGCGATTCGTGATGCGAACCCAAGCAAACTGCAACGCGAGTACTTCGTGGAACTCCGTACCAGGAGCCAGACAATCGCCGATGCGATGAATGACATTTTCGACTCCGACGCGGATGAAGAGGCGGTGTTGAAAGCATACGAGCAAGTCGATCGCATGTTAGTGGTGATCGCCCGCGCCGGCTACCGCGCCGTGGTGACAACTCAGTCAAAATTGGCGGCGCGTTTACTCAAAGATGAACGGCCGAAAGTAAAGTTGTTGGGGCAGTTCAAGCAGATATCAACTCGCGCACGCCGGATCGCTACGATGACCGATGCTCAGCAGCGCAAGCTGGTCGACGACTTCATGGAAGTCCTCGAAAAGGCCGACGTCAATCGATCACACATGGGCTTGGCGATCTCGATGGGCCGCAGTCTCGATCGCTATAACGAGGATCGCGCCTACGCAGCAGCGACCTGTTTGGAATTCGCGCGAATTG
>CAUZVF010001139.1:0-2639 GCA_963582955.1 Planctomycetota bacterium | reverse complement strand
GGTCGCGGCATCGGCTGAGCGATTCCGTTGGCGTCGATTGTTCGACAGCGTAACGTGTAGTCTCCCGCCGGCAGTCCCGGCAGCAACACCGCCCAGTGAGCCTTCGAAAGCCGGATCGGCCACGTCTTTGGTTGGCCGGTCTCTGGATCGAAACCGTATGTTGGAGTTGGAATTCGATTGTCGGCGATTCCACCGCCCCAAACTTTCGGTGCAGGCAATATCTCGGCATCACGCCACGGTGCCGTTGCGAAGTATTTGTCTCCCTTTGGCAAGTCCTCGTTTTCGTTGTGAATCCAGACCTGCACTTTCTTCAGTCCGGAAATCCCAACTTGGGCATATCCGGTGACAGGAATGGGCTCGTCCGGTTTCGGTTGCGTGCGAACCGACAGAGTTTCGCAAAACGTCTTCAACGGACTGTCAATGTCGTTGTTCCCTTTGATGTATGTATCGTTGGCATATCCAATGTTTGACAGATAAATGCGATTCAACCACTTGATGCATTTGAATCCGTAACTTTCAGGGACAACGATCCTGACCGGCGCGCCGCGTTCGGGAGTCAGCCATTGCCCATTCAATTTGTAACACAGAATGACGGGTGGCAGTCCGTATAAATCTTCCAACACGCGCCCCACTGGCAGCGAACTGCGAAACATCTGAGCGGGATCGTCGTTGTGGTAACCGTGGAAAAAAACGCGCCGCAAGTTTTCTCGCGGTTGTGTCAGCCACAAAACAGTCCGCAGCGGAATACCTTCCCAGATTCCATTCCCCAACGGACAGCCGATATTCAAACACGTCATCAGCTTGGGAAACCGCACGGCGTGTTTCTCAGCCAGTTGCAGCAGCCCTTTGAAATCGAGTGCCGTGTTCTTCTCTTTCGAAAGCGGATTGCGGATCCGCGTTTCATTCTCAGGGTCGCTCAGCACTTCCAGTTTCCACGTCTCGCGAGTCGACCCGACCTCTTTCCTTTTCTCGATCGGAAGCGAGTGAGGTTTCGGTTTGCCGCGAGAGACATCCCGAAAATCATCCGGCTTGGTCAGCCAGGTTTCGAGTTGGTCGAGCACTTTCTGAAGCTCGGGTTCCCGCTCGGCGCTATCCGCAAATTGAGACAGCGAACCAGCCACCGCGGCTCCCGCCACACCACAGCGAAGAAAATAACGCCGCGTGACATCAACATGTTCTTCTAGGAAACTTGCGAGTTCTGGATTCATCGGACCGTACCCCGTGCAAGACAATAACGGTTTCGTTTAATAAGTGACTTCAAATTGTACGCGCATTCGGGCGAAAACGGTACAAAGGACATCCAAATCGTCCGGCCGCAATAGCTCCAATGTTTCCCGAGTTTCATTGCGATGCCGTCTGGAATTCGTATGCTGGGGACCGTACGGTCAACTGAGATGAGGCTGTGTCAACAACAACGTGTGATGGTTTGGGCACAGAGAAAGTAGAACCGTTGTCCCAACTGTTTTCTGCCTGTGGAGGAAGCAATTGAGACAATTGTTCTACAAAGTGAGTGCCATTGGGCTAGCGCCCATCGGCTGATTTCATCAGCCGCGACGCGCTAGTGGCCGGTTCCTGCTGGTAAATTCTCATCCGCCGCTCGCCTTACCGAATAATGAGCAACTCGGAGTTAATTCAAATGTCAGAAATCCCAGGCGATGATGGACTGGAAGAAAGTGTACTGACCGAAGGCCAAGCATGGGCTCAAGATGGCTCGTCATCAATGAGGCAAACTCGGATTGGCCTTTCGTTGGTCTATTGGGGAATCGTGATTCTACTTTTGTCGCTCATATTCGCGTTCGTCGTACCCACGTTTGTCCCAGTGGGCTTGGGCGGAATTCTTGCAGTCGCCGCCGCCGCCGGATTCGGTCTCTTGATTGGTTCGTTATTGACTTTCATTGGTCCTTTTTTTGCCTGGCCATACCGGCCGCATCCAACGCGCGGGGATTGATAATTGCTTCCATCGTGTTTCAAGTCGCACCATTCGTAAGTACTGTCCTTGGACTGATCGTCCCCAATTTGATCGAAAAAAACCTCAATAGGGGCCTCAACTTTTCAGGGATCATCGGCTCGGTGTTATTCGTGTTGTTCATGCAAAGACTCGCACGCTTCGTTGGCCGAGATGACTTGGCCGCCAAGGCGAAAAACGTCCTGATCTTCAGCTCGGTTATGATGGTCGTTTCAGTTGCGATGGCGGCTGCCGTGCTGGCTAAGATTCTGGTTGGAGATATAGTGGTGGGGTTGTTGGGTATTGTTCTGATCATTTGTGTTCTGATTGTGTTCGTGATGTATGCCAACCTGGTAAACTATTTGCGCAACGCCTTGGGCTCGCAGAACTGAGAATTACCCAAGCGCATGGAGTCTGGATATTTGTCACTCTCCGTCATGCTGGTTGCCTCAGGTACTGTAAGAGTCGGGTACGGGCAACTGCTTGTCGATTCGGGCGACTTCTGCGATACTCCTCGCATTCATTCCGAAAACGGAGTTTGCGGGCACAAATTGGCGGGCTTGCCGCGATCTGAAGATCATCGCCGGGCGAGAAACTCAGAATCATGCTCGCCGGCGAAAGTCATAAAATGAGCGATCAACAAATCGAGACATTCCATCTGCCGAACGGGTTGACGCTGGTTGTCGAGAAGATG
>CAUZVF010001138.1:0-2645 GCA_963582955.1 Planctomycetota bacterium | reverse complement strand
CGACCGAGAATCAGAAACGAGTCGTACAAGCATTTGCAAAGGCCGGTGGCGTTGTTGTCTGTCAGGAACCCAAACTCCTTGGACTCACCGCTGAATCAGCTAGACGGGCAGATGATTCGAGTTCCTGGTGGGAATCCGAGTTTCGCTATAGCAAAGGTTTCGTGCGCGTCCTGGCGGGTGAAGTCACTTTGACGGATACGCACGATGTCGGCTCGAAGTTTTTTCGGCAATACACACCAGAATTGAGATCGCAGGTGGCACGGTTGGCCAAGGAACTTGGTCTTGCATCTATGCTGAAGGACCATCGCGACGGTCGCCTGTCAGCATTCCCAGTCGTGCAACGCGACCAACGACGCGTGATCGTGCATCTTGTGAACTATGACGTTGATTTCGCTCGCGACGTGATTCGCCCCAAGAAGGATGTCCACTTGACATTGCCTTCGTTTTTGACCGGAAAGTTAATGGGAATCCTGTATAGCTGTGACGGGGACCACATAACCGCGGTCTCAGTAAGTCGCGGCGCCAAAGAGACGGTACAATGCACGATTCCGGAGATCGGTCTGGGTGCAGTGCTTGTGATTTCGAGTCGAGGTCAAAGACGCTAAGGCGAACGAGTGCAATGCATTGTGCTTACCCTCGCGCCAGAGTCGTCAAGTTCTTGCAGGATCTTAGCGAGGAGAATGGTGGCGAACGATGATCTAGATGATTGAGATTGAGTACGGATGCAACAAAGTGCGTTTTATGACTTCGCTGGAAGGTGAGATAGAAAAAGATAGGTAGTCCACCGACCAGCACTTGCGTCAACAACCCGTGGCACGTGAGACAGCCCAAGAAACCACCCTTTTTTGAAACTCCCTCGGGCATTTCTTGCGCCGGCTAACCTGCTTTGTATGACCAGTTCTGTACCCAAACGCTCCTGGCTTGCGCGCGTCGGTGTTCACGACCGACGTGCGCCGAGCACGGCCGCTGGCATGGCCGAAAAACGCCACGTCGCGCGCCATCAATAGGATTACAAACACGTAGTTCTTGCCCGGTCGGTTTGTGCAGCAGGAGGGCGTGTCCTCGGTCACTTGGGCGGAACCGTACAGCGCGGCGGTCGGCAACACCGCTGAAGTTCTTGAGACCGCCCGAAACTTGTGTCGGCGGACACCGCTGAAGTTTCTTGATCGTCCAAATCTGAGGTAGCGAGAAACACGTCTGTCAGTTCGGAACTGCCGTAAGGCTAGCGCAGGGTGTGAGCGTGCGTCATCGTTCAACATCCGAAAGTGCCAAAAAGCAGTCCAACGTGAATCGCCCCCAATTCCATCTTTTTCTCCGGCGATCCAACACATCTGCCGACGATTCCTTGGCCGGTCCGCTGAACCCGCCCGTTGCGTGATGCGCAGTTCGGGTCATGGCTTCGATTCCTCGGCCAAACGACCGATGCCACGCAACCGACTGCACTGCGCCATTTCAGAATCGTCACGGTCTGCTACACATGAGAGGAGATGTGTCATCCGCTGCAACGAAAGCGAATTTGAGCACACGTCACTTGGGGAAGGGCCGCAGTAGCCCGATTGCCGGCTTAGAACGTGTGCTCGATGAAAGTGGTGTCGACTTGGCCGTCGATGAAGGCGGTGTGGCTGAGGATCTTTTTTACGAGCGGGATGGTCGTCTTCACTCCGTCGCCTTCGATCACGGTTTCATCCAGCGCGCGACGCATGCAATCCAGGGCTTCTTCGCGTGTCGCTCGGTGGACGATCAGCTTCCCGATCATCGAATCGTAATGCGGGCTGATCGCATACCCTTGATAAACATGCGAGTCGATCCGCACGCCGGGTCCGCCGGGAAACCGTAGCCGTTTGATTGTTCCCGGACAGCCTCGGAAATCGTTGTCCGGATCTTCGGCATTGATGCGGGCCTCGATCGAAACGCCGTTGCAGGGAATGTTCCGTTGCTTCACCTTTAGCTCTTCACCCGATGCAATCCGGATTTGTTCCTTGATGAGGTCGATTCCCGTAATCATTTCGGTCACGGGATGTTCCACTTGGATACGAGCGTTGACTTCGATGAAGTAGAATTTGTTTTCGCGGTCAACCAGGAACTCAACCGTGCCTGCGTTCGTATAACCGGCCGATTTCACCAAGCGGACCGCCGACTTGCAGATGTCGTCGCGAACCGACTGAGGCAGATGGGCCGCCGGGGCTTCCTCAATCAACTTTTGATGTTTTCGCTGCATCGTGCAATCACGTTCCCACAAATGCACGACCTTGCCGTGGTTGTCCGCGAGAATTTGCACTTCGATATGTCTTGGACTCTCAACGTATTTCTCCAGATACACGCCGGGATTCTTGAACGCCTTTTCGGCTTCGGCCGACGCCGCTTTCAATCCACTTTTTAAGGTGATGTCGTTGTGGGCGACTCGCATGCCTTTTCCGCCGCCGCCCGCGGTCGCCTTGATCAAAACGGGATAACCAATTTCGCCAGCGATCCTCAATGCTTCGGCTTCATTGGCCACCAATCCGTCGCTACCGGGGACAACGTTGACTTTGGCTTTCACGGCCATCTCGCGAGCCGCAACCTTGTCACCCAACATTGCCATCGCTTCGTGCGGAGGCCCGATAAACTCGATGTTCGAATCCCGGCACATCTCGGCAAACTGAGCG
>CAUZVF010001137.1:0-2647 GCA_963582955.1 Planctomycetota bacterium | reverse complement strand
AAGATTTTTCCCAATCAATGGTCACTCGACACACCTGATGGTCGATATCAAATTGTTCCGATTGATCTCGACCAACACTTTAAGCTGACGATGTATAACTTCGTGAGACTGAAAGCGAGTTTCGGTGGCGAATTCGATAAGGTGTCTTGGCGCGTTCCGAAAGAACTGCACGAAGTTGAATTTGAACGATTCGACGTGGCGGTCAAGCAGGGCACATCGAACCGTGAATGGATCCAAGCGACTTTGAATCACTGCGGTTACGAATTCACCGACGTGGTCGAAAAGCAACCCGTCTGGACTGCACGCCATGACGGACGCAAGTTGCAGCCGTACAAGCAGGTCCAACCACCGGTCCCGTATCTTGTGCGTAATGGTAAGCAACAACGTGGAGTTGTCCGCACGGGAATCGGTTACCAGCTAATTCCCGTCACGATGAAAACTCTGCTACGTGAACTTCCGCGACTTCAGAACGAGGACCTCAATGGGAGTGGTCCAATCGTTATCGACAAAACCGGTCTGCCAACGCAACCGACCTGGGACAAGTCGAAACACAAAACCTATGTCGAATACAAGCAAGCGATCAATTACGAGAAGTATCTCGTCGCAACCGACAGTCCCTGGTTCGTCGGCAAAGGCTCCCGCGAAATGGCTCGCAAATGGTACGCCAAGGAATTCGGCGTCACGTTTGAAGAAGAGCTTCGGCCGCGAACGATCCACGTGATTCGACGGAAGAAGGCAAATTAGACGACACTGGTTCCGGCGCGTATTCTGACCACACGGATTCGATCGTGCTTAATCAAATATAGATCGCTGTTTCGCTGTTGCGGACTCGTGGCGTGTAATTCAATGGCGTTCGCACATTCTAAGCGAGTCAGCCACCGTGACTTGAAACCCGAAAATATCATGGTGCCTGGCTCCGGTTGATCCATGGCAGCCCTCACCTGGCCCTGAGAGGTCACAATTTCGCCAGACCGTTGCCGAAGACGGTAAAGTAAGTGACATTGGGCTTCTCGATACGGACTTTAGAATGGCGTCCATTTGTTAGAAAGAGTGAAGGAATTCTCTCAATGAATCACCAGGAGACGACAAGGCGAAACTTCTTGAAAGAATCAGCCACGATTGCCGTTGCGGGCAGCGTATTTCCGAGTTTCGCTTGTGCGGCCGAGCCACAGGAATTGCTCGATGTGCAACCTAGAGTCAGGCAATTGTTTTTGGACGACCACGGAATCGCCAACACCGACGGAATCCGTCGCACGGTTAACAACCCGACGCGGCATCCGGATAACCCGCTGCTGGTTCCCGATACTCCGTGGGAACGCGGATGCCAAGTTTACGGAACGGCCTACTTCGACGAAGCCGCCAAGAAGTTCAAACTGTGGTACTTGACCGGTCCGCCGAAGAGCCGCGGGCTGAAACCGCTGAAGTTGGATGGATACGAGCGAGCCCCGCACACGACAATGGCAGCCTATGCCGAATCGAAAGACGGCATCCACTGGGTCAAGCCGAAGCTGGGCATCTTCCCTTTCGATGGAAACCGACAAAACAATTTGCTGGGTGTCGGACGGTACAACTGCGAAGGCATCTCGGTCTTGCACCAACCCGACGATCCGAATCCCACCCGGCGTTGGAAGTGCGTGTATTGGGACCACGGCAGCGGCGGCTGGGAAGTCCGCAACGGCGGGCCGTACGCCAAAGGCGGCCCCGACGACGGCTGGCACGTCGCTTTCTCGCCCGATGGAATCCACTGGACGCCCTACGAAGACAATCCCGTGCTGGGGAAGTATTGCGACACGAATCAGAACGTCGTCTACGATCCGCGCATCAAAAAATACGTCGGCTTCAGCCGTTTCGGTTTTGGCCGCCGGTTGGCTCGCAGCGAGAGCGACGACTTCCTGCACTGGAGCGAACCGAAGCTCGTCCTGGAATGCGACGAGGCCGATGGTGCGCGAACTCAAATCTACGGAGCCGGCGTCGACATCTACGAAGGTGTCTACATCGCCATGCTCTGGATCTACCGCGAAGGCGGCGACGGTAAGATCGACACGCAACTAGCCACCAGCCGAGACGGCATCCACTGGACCCGCGTCGGCAACCGCGCCACGTGGCTGAAACTGGCCGGCGACGACTCATGGGAAGGCGGCATGGTCCGCAGCGTCGAACGCATCATCCGCCGCGGCGACCAACTCTACATTTACTACTGCGGAGTCCACGGCGCCCACACAGGCCCCAAGTTCCGCAAAGTCGAACGCAAACACCCGGTGCAGATCGGCCTGCTGACCCAACGCCGCGACGGTTTCGTCTCCCTCGACGCCGCCGTCAAACAAGGCACCGTCACCACCAAACCCTTCAAACTGCCAAACGGACGTCTGCACCTGAATGCCGATGTCACCGGGGGCGAGGTTTCCGTCGTACTGATGGACCAACAGAACAAGCCGATTACCAACCCGCAAACGATCCGCGGTAATCATTTGGATGCCAAAGCAGACTTCAAGCACGCGATTCCCAAGCCCGGCGACGTTGTCGCACTGCAATTCCGACTACGCGACGCAAAACTGTTCTCGTACTGGTTTGAAGCGCAGCGTTAGGGCCAATTGCTGGACTCGACGATCAAGCGGTTTTGTGCGATAACGGATGCATGAGCCCCAAG
>CAUZVF010001136.1:0-2648 GCA_963582955.1 Planctomycetota bacterium | reverse complement strand
ACCACCTGGCAGAGCAACAACGCGAGGGCTAACCGCTCCGCACAACCCCGTACGCACGTCGTCTGTCTGCCATTGCGCGTCAGGTAAGGGATCGATGTCGTTGTCGGGCGGGGCGTCAATCGCAATCAATTCGCTGGCCCACGAAGTGCCCGGGTCACACGCGACCGTATGCACCAACGGGGATGCCACGACGGATTGCGTCAAATCAATCACGACTACTCCAACTACTTTTTCACCAACCGGAACGAATCCATCACGATTGACTGGTCGCGTTTGCCATAAGCGTCGTCGGCACCGATATGCCCAAAGACGAAAATACGGCCGTCCGCTGCTTGCACCGCGCGGGGATAGTAGGCCGTCCCCGGCACGTCGAGCTTGTGCCATCTCTGACCGGCATTCGAAGTCCAATGGATGCCGTTGGTGGCAACGTGCAGGATCGGTCCCTCGCGGGTGGCCAACAGGTCGGGATGACCGCTATGCGGAAACGGCGCGGGGCCGACGTCGCCTGGGGTCCAGGTGTCGCCGATTTTCTTCAGCAGTCCCTGCCACCGCACCTCGCCGCCACCCTCTGGATTGATGCGACGAAAAACGCACAGCAGATCACCACTGGGCAGTTCCGCCGCATCAAACTCTTCGCCGCCCCAGTTCTTGCGGTGCTTGGCGGGCACGACACTGATCGGCCCGGCCCAAGTCTGGCCGTGATCGCTGGACACCATCAGCAACGGCTCGAACAGGCCGTTGTACTCGGCTCGCGTGCGACTGTTGGCGGGGACATGTGCCACGCCGCCGATGGCGATTAGCCGACCATCACGCAGAACGCGGAGTCGTTTAGGCCACGCCGAGTATTTTGCCGAATCGAGCAGCACTTCGGGCTTGCCCCAGGTCTTCGAGCCATCGGTGGATCGCTGTAGGTAGCCGGTTTTCGGCAGTTCGGGATTGTACGGCAGGTAGTAGCCCCAGACTCCGCGGATGATCGTTCCGTCAGGCAATGCCGTTTGGGCTTCGCCAGTGATACCG
This sequence comes from Planctomycetota bacterium, assembly GCA_963582955.1. Taxonomy (GTDB): domain Bacteria; phylum Planctomycetota; class Planctomycetia; order Planctomycetales; family Planctomycetaceae; genus CAUZVF01. The sequence continues at coordinate 1,631 of CAUZVF010001136.1, read as the reverse complement.
TTCATGCACGACTTGAACGGATCGGCACTGACCTTTTTCCATGTCTTGCCGGTGTCGGCCGAGCGAAGATGGACGTTTCTCAGGTCGAGCCCCGTCATGTCATAACCGGGACGACCTCGCGGCGGCCACGACAACCGATGCTGCACTTCTTTCGGAGCGCGACGCCGTCCGTCCACGAGCCCGGTTGCCTGTGTGAAGCTAACCATCAAGCTGCCGTCGGGCATCGTCCACGCTCCTGCCCAACTGGTAAAGCCGGGCGTTTGCGGCGAGTGATAGATCGTCCGCCGCGCGTACTCGACTGCGGAAAACTGGGCGTCGTCGGCGCACACGCCGACCGCAGAACATGATGCGACGGAAAGCACTGTGAGAAGGGCAGACACGCATCGTTGGAACGTTTGCGTCAGGTTCAAAGTCCGACTCATATTCACTGACTCCTCCCTTTATTAGATCTACGGCAGCATGGCTTCATGGTAGCATTTTAACATGGTCACTTCCTACTATGCCAATCATGATTTCGTTTTGGCCCGCCCCGGTAATCGCGCCGTTGATAAAGCCTGCTGTGGCGCTTTTTCAAAAGTGCTGTTTTTTACATTTTGACTGCATCGGCACGGCTATCAGGGCGATTGCAACAAAAACCGTGAAGTTGGATAACGCCGAGTTGGTTGGAGAAACCACTTTGGTATTGCGTCATTTCCGAGTTTCTGCCGTCGTCGGCACGCCACAAGGCGCCATTCTTCTTGATGTGTTTGTTGCAATGCATCATGCACGCGGCATCCTTCGGAAATCCAGATTCACCGGGCACGATGAATATTCCGATTACAGCCAGCATGTCATCGGCTGACTTATGGACAAGATGCAGCTCCATCGGAAAGTGATAGTCCGAACGCAAACCATTCGCGAACACCACCGACTCGGTGGCACCCATTTCAATGGCAATCTGCTTTTCTGTCTCGGTCTGAGGATTCAAACTATGTTCGCTTGGAGCATGCACGTGGAATTGAATGAGACGGTATTCTTTTCGAGCCAACGTGAGAGCGCCACCATCGGTTTTGAACGTGCCCTTCCAGGTGTGGCCGTTGTTATGAAAGAGTTCGATCGGGACTTCTCCATATTTCACCGGGAGTCTCGATGGCGCCAACTGACTAGGATTCCGGACGGGAATCTTAATCGGTGACTGACGGAGTCCCAAAGCATGTGGGGCGACTTTTGCCCAGGCCTGCGGCCCGACACCATGTCGGCCGTCGTACGACCACTCGTGGTCATTGCCCGGTTTGTGAGCATCCGGGTCCGCCGCTTTCGAGTCGTGGCCAATCCAAACAACAATTGAAGTCAAACAGATTAGGTGAATGAAACATTCAAAGGCCCGAGTCATCGTAATCGCTCCTTGAGGAATTTACGTCGACGATTTGTAAACATCTTTGATGCACGAAACTTACGGTCTACTCAATAAAATGACACTGGATTGTCGGATCATGATTCACGCTAGCGTCGAAGGCGTCGCAATGCGAAGACTCCGATCAGGAACATCACAATGGACTTCCCCAGGAATAGTGGGCGCTCAGAGAAGAGCGTATACTGCTCTTGAGGAGAAGAAAAGATGTCGAGATCTCACCGACGGACACACAGTGAGG
>CAUZVF010001135.1:0-2651 GCA_963582955.1 Planctomycetota bacterium | reverse complement strand
GTCCGCGTGACCGAGCCGCAGATTTATATTCGGCACGAGGCTGCCGGATTGCTCGTCGGCGGTTACGGTTACCGGCCACTGAGTTTCGATATGAACGATTTTCCCGACAACTTCGAAATTCCGGCGCTAGAAGCCGATCAAGTGTATTACGAGCAACTGACCGACGCAGCCGTCAAGTTCTTTCCATCGCTGCGCGAAGCCGTCGTTATTCAAGAACGTCGCGGCCTGCCCACGATTTCTCCGGACGGACGATTGCTCGCTTCCGAATCAGACCAGATCAAGGGACTGGTCATCGCATCGGCCTGCGGAGTCGGCGGTATCGATCGCTCACCGGGACTCGGCCGTGTGATTGCGGAAATCGTCAGCGGCGATCAAAATTGGCTGCCGCCCGAACTGCTCAGTGTCGAACGATTCGGCGACGAATTCGTCAGCGATCGAACTCTGAGAGCACGCTGTGAAGAACTGTACGCTCATCATTACCACGATGTGTATTGAAGAAAGCTGTCAGCGTTAAGCCGTCAGCATTCAGCTATTGCGAGATTCAAGCTGATCGCACAAAGCTGACCGTTCCCAATTAGCGTTCATTAGCGTGTATTAGCGGTTCGAAACAAGTAAGGAAATCGCACAATGTCCGAAGAACCTCAACCGGAATCACTTTATGAACGCCTGGGTGGTGTCTACGCGATTGCAACCGTTGTTGACGACTTCATCGACCGCATCATGGTCGACGACCGGTTGAACGCGAATCCGAAAGTCGACGAAGCACATCACAAAGTGCCTCCGGCGGGATTCAAGTATTTGGCGACCGAAATGGTCTGCTGGGCAGCCGGTGGTCCGCAACAATACACGGGCAAGTCGATGTACGACTCACACGTGGATTTGGAAATCACCGAGGAAGAATGGCAGGCGTTCCTTGATGACTTTAAGCAGACACTCGACAAATTCGAAGTTCCTGAACGCGAGCAGAAAGAACTGTTTACAATTGTCGACAGCACGAAGAGCGATATTGTGTCGCCGCTGAAGGAATAGCCAACAGTCACGATCGGAGAGCCACACCATGAAAACGGCAAGTTTGTTGATAGCGGCACTCATCGCGATCTTCTCGACTTCGTCAATCCTCGCCGAGAACTGGCCGGCTTGGCGCGGAGCCGACGGACGCGGAATCAGTTCCGAGAAAGACCTCCCGCTGAAATGGTCCGATTCCGAAAACATCGTGTGGAAAGCACCACTGCCCGAGATGGGAAATTCAACGCCCATCATCTGGGGTGATCGGGTGTTTCTGACTCAGGCGGTTGACGGCGGCAAGCAGCGAACCGTGATCGCGTTTGATCGGAAGAACGGTCAGCAACTTTGGCAACAGGGAGTTGCCTGCGACACGCAAGAAACGACCCATCGGCAGAATCCCCCGTGTAGCAGTTCAGCGGTGACTGACGGAAAAGCGATCTACGCAAACTTTGCTTCAGGCGGAGTTGTCGCGTACGACTTCAACGGCAAACAACTGTGGCATCGCAAACTGGGGCCGGTTTTGCACAAGTGGGGCAACGGCGGCAGTCCGGTGATTTACAAGGACACGTTGATTGTCCTGCACGGCCCCGGTACGCCGACGTTCCTCACGGCACTCGATCGAGAAACCGGTGACACCGTTTGGAAAACCGACGAAGTCGGTATTAACAGTCCGATTTTTGGTTCTTGGAGTACTCCGGTATTGATCAACACCGGCAAGCGTGACGAATTGGTGTTGCCACTGCCCGGAGCGAAAATCGGCGGCATCGGTTGGTTCAAAGGATACGATCCGGCCACCGGCAAAGAGTTGTGGAAGTGTGACGGACTCGGCAACGAGATCTATGCCATGCCGATCATCGGTGACGGCGGCAAGTTCATCGTCGGCATCTCCGGGCACAAAGGCCCGACCACTGCCGTCCGAACGGGCGGCAGCGGAGATGTGACGGCCTCGCATCAACTGTGGACACACCCGAAGAACGCGCAACGCATCGGCAGTGGAATCATTGACGGCGACTACCTCTTCATTTCTGACGCCAACGGCATTGCCGAGTGCCTGAAAGCTCGAACGGGAGAATTGGTTTGGAAAGAACGACTCGGCGGAAACCTGTGGGGTTCAATCCTACTCGGCGACGGAAAACTTTATGCCAGCAACCACGAAGGCGACACGTTCGTGCTGAAAGCCGGACCGAAATTCAAACTGCTCGCCAAAAATACAATCAGCGAACCAACATACGCCGCGCTGGCACCCAGTGACGGCCAGTTGTTTCTGAGGACGTACAACAATCTGTATTGCATTGGGCGATGAAATCTCATGCTCTCAGCCCGCCTTACGGCCTTCGATGGCCGCATGATGGCCGGGCAGCCAGATTGGTGAGATGCCTTTGCTTTCGAATAGATGAGCCAGATGCAAATGGCAGGTGAAAAATAGGATTTGCTGGCCCTCTTCCGCGAATTGCAGCAACTCGTCGACCGCCGCTTCGGTGCGCAGTTGGTCGAAGTTCACAATGATGTCATCCAGAACCATTGGTAGTTCAACGCCACGTTGTGAGAATTCACGGACCATGGCCAAGCGGATGGCGAGGAACAATTGCTCGCGCGTGCCGCCACTCAATTGTCCGACCTGAAAGGTATTGCTGTTGTCATCGTCA
>CAUZVF010001134.1:0-2653 GCA_963582955.1 Planctomycetota bacterium | reverse complement strand
AATCTGCGTCGATCCGTGATATCCGCAGGCGAAATTCATCATTTGTCTGGCAATTGTTTAATCCACTCGCCAATCAACTGCACTGCCTCGTCGTGGACAATCTTCGACGCGATGTGCGGCATGCGGCCGAGTCCGTTCAGCGTCATTCGGTGGTAAACCATCGATCGCGAGGCATCGCCCGGAACGATGTACCGAGGATCGTTCAATTTGAATTTGCCTTGTCCAGGTTTGATGTCAACGGTGCCGGTTTCGGCCAAAGGCAATGGCGACAGCAATTGGAAATCGGCATTCCCACCACCCCATTTGCGGTGGCAGTGGGCACAGTTGGAATGCAGGTACGAGCGGGCTCGGTCGTTGATCGAGGCTGACTTGTCGTGATAGTCGGCTAACCGTGGCAGCTTGTCTGGTGTCTCGCTCGGTGGCTTGGCGAAGATTCCCAGTTGTTGCAACTTCGTCAACTGGTTGACTGGCTGGCCGTCACCGTAATCGTAATCGCGGTTCATTTGCAGAGTGTTAACGCCCAGCACGTATTTGGCCGACATGGTGTGGCACAGCGTGCATTCGTCGCGGCTGGGGAAATGCCATGTCTGCTCGCGCTGGCCGCCGTCGGCGTTGGCGTCTTTGATAGTGAATGTTTGGTCGACTCCTTTGGCGTCGGCCAGAAATGCGTCGGTTTGTTCGTCGTTCCAGATGTAAGTGTAGCCTCGCCAGAATTGGGCTCCGTATTCGTCGTCTATTCCGGGCATCTTTTTATGATGCAGAATCCGAGTTTCCAGGCGGCGCCGGCTTTCGGGATTCCCTGTTTCCATTTCCAACGAAAACGTTTTGACAAGCACCGTGTTGTCGGGGAATCTCCAACCAGGTGGTGAGCCGGGAGCCGGCTGCGGATACGTCACCACGTCGAATTCGATCTTCGAATCTCCCGGCAATGCGATAAATCGGTCCTTCTCGGCGTGATCGGACCACAATGGCGAATTGACCGAATACGGAATCAACCCGGGCTGCGGAGTGTAGTCTTTCGTCGATAGAAACAGTCCGGTTTCGCTCAGTTTTGTGGGAAACTTTGCAACATCAGCAACCGGCGGCGGAGCCGGAGCGAGCCGATGAATGTAGCCACCAGCGAAGTCGACCATGAAAACCTCGCCACGGACACCTTGGCCGAACGTGACAGTGCGCAATTGCGTGTCGGCCAGCACGCGGTGTTCAGTGACTTTGCCATCTTGGTAACGTAGCGACCACATCTTGCCCGTGTCATAATCGGCATAGATATAGGCACCCTGCAGTTCTTTCAGCCGATCGCCATAATACACATAACCGCCCGTCAACGACCGCGCTTCGGTGTGCGGGTGCTCGACGATCGGCTTGATGAAGTCGGTCGGTCCCTTCGGCCGTTCTGGACGAAACGGGTGCGAGCCTTCCATGACGCTCCATCCGTAGTTGCCGCCTTTTTGAATGAGATAGACCATTTCCCACAGGTCTTGACCGACTTCGCCGGCCCACAGGTTGCCCTTTCGGTCGAAACTGAACCGCCAAGGTTGTCGATGCCCGTACGACCAGATTTCCGGCCGAGTGTTCTCGCGACCGACGAAGGGATTGTCTTCCGGCACCGAGTAGGCTCGATCGCCATCCGCGTGATCGACATCGAGCCGCAGAATCGAACCAGCAAGATCGCTCAGGTCTTGCCCGGTGTGCAGCGCATCGGCAATTCCACTGGAATCACCCACCGCGATGTATAGGTAGCCGTCCGGCCCGAATCGCAAGCAGCCACCCGTGTGACCATCAGCCGCCCACTGAATAATCTGCATTGCCGTTCGATCGGCTTTCAGTGTTGTTTGGTCCTTGATCGTGAAACGTTTGACATGAACGGTTCTTTTGACTTCGTCGCCCGTGCCTTCTTCTTCGATGTGGGTGACATAGATGTGTCCGTTCGATGCGAACTTCGGATGAATTGTCAAACCCATGACGGTCGGTCCAATGTCGAGCACAAGATCGCGGCGAGCGGCCAACGGATGATTCTCGAACGCCCACACTTTGCCGCCGCGTTCGCCGACGAGGAACCGGTTGGTATTCGGCAATGCTGAGATCGCTAAGGGCTCGTTGAATTTGAGAAATGGAAACGCGACTTCTGGTTGATACGGATCAGGAGGCTCTGGCGTCCCGACGATATTGGAAGTCGTCCAAAGAGCACGACCTTTCGACGGAGCTTTCTCGGCAAGGACATCATATGTCCACATCAACACCAACACTGCGCAGGCAAAACAGGCCGAAAAAAAACGTGAGTGGTTCATAGTGAAATCTTCCTAAACAAGCGCGTTGCGATCCCCGACAAGATAACGTGAAATCGCAGACAATTCACCTGAATTTGCTTGAGAAACCTGCCCGCGAATAGCGCGAATAAACGCAAATCCAAAACATTCGCGGAGATTCGCGCCATTCGCGGGCCGTTCCTTTCGACAGATTGGCAGGCAATCGTTCACTTTCCCAGTTTATGAATCGTGTTGTGGATCGTGCCGTCGAACCATTTGTCGTTGCTGTTTTTGATCGTGTATTTGATCTCCATGCACCACGTCGGTTCGATGTCGGGGATTTCGAGGAACACGGTCTTGCGATCTTTTGAAACTCGGGTGGAAGTGATCTTTGACGGCCGTTCGTT
>CAUZVF010001133.1:0-2664 GCA_963582955.1 Planctomycetota bacterium | reverse complement strand
AAATGCCGCCGGAGAAACAGCTCGAACCGGCCGTGATTCAATTGTTGGAACAATGGGTGTGCCGCGGTGCTCCGGGACCAAAGGAAGACTTGGGAGATTCTGAATTCTCTCGTCTCGGCGATCAGGATTATCTTTTTTCGAAGGCAAGACATCACTGGGCGTTTCAACCGGTGAGCGTGGTCGGCCCGCCCCAAGCTGCCGATCCGGCATGGAATCGAACGGCAATAGACCGATACATCTTTGCCGGACTCACTAAGAACGGACTGACACCGTCTCGCTTGGCCGACCCGCGTACATTGATTCGGCGTTTGACTTACGATCTGACCGGACTGCCGCCCAATGACACCGGGCTTGGTACGTTGGCGAGTCGAATGGCAACGGCATCTTCGGATCGCGCGATGGCACTACGTGAATTTGTTGACCGGTTAATCGGCTCGCCGGCTTTCGGAGAGCATCTCGGACGGATGTGGTTGGATGTCGCACGCTACGCCGACACCGACAGTTTTTCACAGCGCTTGTTCGCAACGGAGCGGACGTGACAGTCAGGATTGCTCCGAGCCGAGTGAGACCGCCTCGATGATGCTGGCCGACTCCGCGAACCAGCACGTGCCGGCTCTTGTTCGGATTGTCCAACGGAATCCCATAATGTCTCGCGAGTGTCCCGTTCAAGAAAGTGTAATCCGCGAACAGGATTTCATGGACGGGCCGATCCGTGCGTACGATGTGTTCGAAGAACGAGATCGCCTCTTCATGGATCGCCGTTCTCAATTCATCGGTGAACTCGGGAAACCGTTTGGCGTCAACGCCGCGAAACTTGTCGAAGCGATAGAATCCAAACCACTGGCCAAAGAACTCGATCGCCAACCGTCGCGCTTTTCGATCGCGCAACATGCGCCGCGCTTGACGAGCCAGCACGTTCGAATTTTGCAATGTGCCGCGTTCGGCCACTTGCCGCAGTTCTTGATCAGGAACAGAAGACCACAAGAAGAAGCTGAGCCGGTTGGCCAATTCCCAATCGGAAAGTGGCACGATTCCCGTTCGTTTCAACGGGCTTTCGATGCGATACAAGAATGCCGGAGCCACCAGGATTCTCGCGAGCAACGTACGCATTGCCTTTGCGTGACTTAGTTTCGATTCACCGCGAAGCGTGGTGTAAAACTCGCGGAGCCGCTGATGTTCGTTCTTTGTCAATGGCCGTCGCCAGGCAAGCTCGGCCAATCGCAAAGCGTCTTCGATGTGACTCGGCTCGGCGGCAGTTAACTTGGATTGTACGCTGAGGTACTCATCACGCAACCGCTTGATGAAGCCGCGTGGTTCCGTGGGCAGCCGCGCGATGCGGTCACTGTTCCAACTCGAAATGCCGTCTCCTCGCAAATCGATCCCAAATTTCCTGGCCACAAAACGCAGATTCGCGTCGTGATACTCGAACGATGTCAGCAGGTCAGTCCATGCGTGAGCAAGTTGCTTTCGCGTTGAATCATCGAGTATGCGCCTGACCAGAAAATCGTCGTCGCGATGATATTTGATTGCGTAATGAAAATGATTGCGTTCCGGCTTGTTGTACGAATTGTCGAACGGCGCGGGAATTGGATCGCGGTCCGAAGGAGCCGGCTCGCGGTGCGAAACCTCTGGCAGCAGGCGAGCGAACTCCGCAACACTTTCTTGCCACTTGGCAACCGCGGCGCTGGAGGGATCGGCCAAGAGCGTCGAAGTGGCTCCCACTTCCGCCGCCGTTTCGCCTTCAACTTCACCATCGGCGATGCGGCAGCGGACGATGCGATTCTTGCCGTGCTCGACGTCTAATTCGACATCAACGAACAACTGGGCGGCGGCCATTTTCTCGGGCACCAATAACTTGATTGGCACTGTCGTGCCACCGGCGATTACGAAATCATTGTCATCAATCTTGGCTCCGGTAGGGTGCTTTCCAAACGCAAGACGGCGGACCGTTTCGGGTGCAAGGAATGCGACGATTGGCAGATGACGGCCACGCCGGTTGTCGTCGCCACGAAATCGCAGACGTGGATTCCGCCAAACGACCAGGGCACCGTCGGCCGCGCGATCGCTGGCACGCGTGACCGACAACTCGAATTCCGCGACCTTCGCGTCGTCGGGCCAATTGATGTCGGCTTTGAATGAATGCTTCGTCTTGGCCGTGACTTCGCCCGCGGTTAACACGGCCGCCTCCTCTTCATCACCCGCGGCGGCCGCCAGGGTACTCTGCCATTCGCGCAATGTGCGGCCCAGTTCCTCGCAAGCGGCACGCACTTCGGTTTTTGATGCGTTCTTGGCAACAGGCGATGGCAGCGATTGCCATGTTGAAACGATCAGTGACAATGGAAACGAATCGGCGGGCGAGTTTAAGACTTTTGAGACGTGCTCGCATAATCGAATGCTGATTTCTTCTTCGTTTGCGAGCTTAGCGATCGTTGCGTCATCCAAGTGCAGTGCCGTTCGATGTCGGTATCGCCAGGCGACGAAGAATGCGCGTGGGTAAAGATCCAGCCCGAACGGTTCGGCGCCTTCACCGGCCGCCGTGCGAAAACCGTGTTTTCGGTAGATGGTCTGAATACGGTTGATGGCCGACAGCTCGAAACCGGTTTTTCCGGGATCACGATAAAACCGCAACGGTCCCGAACCGATGACCGCGTGCGAGGCGACCCG
>CAUZVF010001132.1:0-2668 GCA_963582955.1 Planctomycetota bacterium | reverse complement strand
CCCGTGCCGCGACGGAAATGTCCCAACGATTTGACAACCGCCAAATGATTTGCTTTTTGTGCGAGAAGCGGCAAATGCTCGCACAATTGGATATCCGGCGCCGCTGTCTGAATCGGCTGAAACGGACCGCGAAACTCTGCCGGCGCCTCGGGCTTCATATCCCATGTGTCGATATGCGATGCTCCGCCGCTGAGCCAAATCAGAATCGTTGACTTAGCCGGCCTGCGGCCGCTTCGATCGACGTTCTCGGCACGTACAAGACTTGGCAAATGGAGCCCGCAGAAACCAAGCCCCCCGGCGACGACAAAACTTCGGCGGCTCACCCTTGCATGGGTGCTGGCGAGCGGAGTTTCTGTTTTGGAAATTCGGCGCTGATTCATTGGTAAACGGCTCACGTCTTATGCATTCCGCCGTAAGTTGAATGTGAGGTAATGAAGTTCGCGAACCCAATCGTAATCTCTTGTCGTTACGATCCGGAAGGCGACAACAGCCGACCGTCAATTCTCCAACCATCATACCTCGAACAAATCACTTTGAGCCAGAGTACATCGCTTTTTGAGTCAGCAATGTTGAGCTTGTGTCTGTTAGCCTGAACCATCGTTGGTTCGGCTTGCTCGTTTGGCTGGAGTTGGTAGACTCCTGCAGAGTGCCACCTTGGATCGCAAAGAACAGGCGAAATCACTGACACCCGATCGTCACAACGATATGCATTTGTGAACACAATTCTTTCCAACGAGTATTGAGACAGGAAAACGGCGGAATCTGAAAAAAGCAGAAAGCACTTTATTGAAGGCGTTCTCGGAGAGGTGGCAGAGTGGCCGAATGCACCGGTCTTGAAAACCGGCGTAGGGTCAAACCTACCGGGAGTTCGAATCTCCCCCTCTCCGCTTTTTGTTTGAACGCCAAAGACGCCGGAACCACCCCTTTCACAAGGTGTTCCGGCGTTTTTGCGTTGCTGGGCTTGGTGTGCCTTTTCTGCGAGGCACAACACCAGCGAAACAAGTTGCTTGTCGGCTGCTTGTCCGCCCTTGCGGCGGGCCTTCCCGGCACTGCCAGACATGCCGTCGTTTTTGCCGTCGTTTGACGTCTTTCCCGCCGCTCTGACAAGGCGGCGGCGGGACAGGTGGGCGGTTGTCCTCGGCGGCCCTTCGCCGTTTCTCGTTGTGGTGACGGGGATTGTGGCAGTTGTCCCGGTGTCCCGCTTGTCCGAGCCCTTTTCCGCAGTTTTCCACCAACCGAAGCAGAAAGAAAAGCTTGGTAGTCATCAACGAGAGGCGGAAGCAATACAGACTGGCAAAGCCTGTTGAGCACTTTTCGCCGCCGCTTTCCCTCAGTGGGGTCTGACGGTCGGAGTAGTCCGAATCTGTCTACGAAGTGCCACGCAATCGCTTGCGGCGAGTCGCCAGACGCAGGCATGCGATGAACAACTGCGACTGGTCAAGGCCAGAAACTTACGAAGCATCACACAACGCGGCAAGTGACGATTCTTGAATTGGGAATCGTACAGGCGTGGTCGTCTCTGAGTCTTCGATCGAGACGCCCAGCTTCGCTCGATCATCAACGGGGCCGGGCAGTTCGTGCCGGATCGACTCGGCAACGAAATCACGCACTGTTTGACCGCGAGAATTCCGTTTCTCGCTGATTGCTTCCTTCAAGGCGTTGTAGAGTTTCCAGACGCGGTAATTTACTTCTGTATTCCGCGACTTCGGAATCAGCCTGGTCTTCGGTTTTCGCGTCGCCGCTTGTTTCACTTTCTTTTTCACTACGCTTTGCTCCCTTTACACAGGAAATCAGGGATTCTCAGTACTCGTCTGGTAATAAAATGCAGGTGGAAGCTCGGACACCTGACTCGTTTCGTGCCTCGGTGATGACCCAAAGCTTCACGCCAGTTTTCAGGATGTACGCGGAAAAGATTCGAGAACCCTCCTCAAGGGCTTCGTCGTTCGACTGTTTGTCAGCCGGACTCAGATCGCCCTAATCACTGTCGCTATGACGTCGAAGGAGATCGATGGGTGCCTGCCTGGATTCCTCAAGGGCGGCCAAAGCTTCGGGGGTGGCAACGATTTGTCCGAGCGAGAACTTCGACATGGTTCACCAATCCATTCCTCTGGGTCATCAGTTATTCCGAGCAATTGCCGGACTGACCGGATGTTCCAGAGAGGAAATGGTTGATTAACTCGGCGTCACCGTAGCTACGGAAGTCTGGATACTCGCATGCAAATCTACTTTGGAGTCGTCGCGTGTCGCATTGGCGTGAGAGACCTGCTGCTCCAAAGGACGAAGAGACATATATCAACGAATGCCAATGCGGCCCCAGTCAGTTAAAGCTTCGTCCAAGCTGGCTGGGGCCTCTCTATTGGTGGAGTTGAAACATGTCCAAAGAAGGTGCGGCGAGGCGGAATCACGCCGGGCGAAAACTCAGGAGTTCAAAGCATATCCCTCTAGAAATTAAGGGGGCGATACAGGTTGTCATCGACCTTCTGAACCCCAAATCTGGCTACGTCGTGGCGTGGCCGTCGGCGAATATGATTGCTTCACGGATGGGAAGGTTGAGGTGGTGACAGTTTCACGGACAGGTGAGTTGCTTATTTTGGGTTCCAGAAAGGAGCCTAAGAATGGCGAAGAAGAAACGGTATGTATCAGAGAAACGCGTCCGCCGTCAGTACAC
>CAUZVF010001131.1:0-2683 GCA_963582955.1 Planctomycetota bacterium | reverse complement strand
GTCGCGATCATCACTGCGTCGCGGTAAGAGCACGTGTAGCTCAGGCTGTGGCTGACATTACCGTGTCGTCAGGCACAACCTGACCTACTTTACTGTTCGGTAAGTGGCTCGTAGCTCATGCACGTGCGTGACAGTGGATCAGGGGTGTAATCTTTCGTTTCGGAGAACACTCGAAAAGCCGTTAGCATCTATAAATTCCGTTTCATACGGTTCCATTACACCCAGCGCATACCTGAGCACGATCACCGATCCGTCGACGCCACGATACGTGTCGACCGTTTCTGCAAAAGATTCTTCGGTATCATCTGTGAAAGTGGACGAGTGCGGCTTGCCGAGTATTTTCCTGGCATCACTTCTCACGAAATCAGAAGTAATAACTCGGTGATAGTTCTCAAGCGTTACACGCCGGTTGCCAGGCGGACTCTCTGGCGGGCCCTCGGGACGACTCGCAACGTCACCACAGCCGACGACAGCCACCACGATGGCTAGAAGAGGAGCCGCGTTGCCCCACCGCGATAATGGAACCCGCTTTCGTAGCTCATGAGATTGCGAATGATGGGCACGTGAAGACGGTCTGGACGCCGGCCGATAGTCGACACGATACTGCTTTCTACAATCGTGGCACTTTAGGTGGATCATCGATACCAATCCTTCTTGTAAGAAACCGTACGATCTTTTTGCAGAATTTGTCAATCCAAAATGGGTAACGCAAGAGACTCCTGCCAGTTCTCTTCGCGGGACAGTGATGGCCCATGGACAAGAGCGTCGGCCCAGTCGTTCGAAGCGCCACGTGCCTGGGTGATCGCCTAACGTTTGAGTTAACCGGGTTGGCGGACCAACGCGAGTGAACGTTGAAAAACCAAAAACCGGAAACGAAGGAAACGACGTAGAAAAACCGGAAAACGAGCCAACTCCGGTTCAACGCCTGGTTAGCGGCTGCCATTACCCAGCGTGAACATTAGCAAGCCGACGACGACGATGCAGAATCCCAAGAGCATGCAAACGCCCGGCCATGGGCTTAGCAGGTGTTCGAGCCGAACGTCGTCTATCCCAAGACGGTCAAGCCAAAATCCAAGCACGGCAAGGCCGAATCCGGCCACCATGGAAATCAACCCTACAAACTTACGCAGTTGCGACCGAGGAACCGAACCGTGACGGTCCTGGTCGGGCAAGACGATCAGGACAATCAGTCCTATGATACCGGCCAACCCAACCAAGCCAACCCACATCGAGTGACCCTTTCCCTCGGCGTAATTCATACAGCCCCAGATGAACACCGGTATGCTCACAAGAATCAGAACTAGCCCGTAAATGGCAGCCGAGTCCCCAGTTTGGGCCAAGAAAAATCCTGCCAGTTGCAGGAGAAACCCGATTCCCACACCGATGTTTGTCTTCGTTCGCTTTTCAGGTAGCATAGGAACTCTCGCGTTGGTTGCCGCTAACTTGTTATTAGATGGAATCGATCCGTCTAATCCAATAAGTCCGTACTTTCAACAATCATAGTTGCGTCGAATTCTGGTCATGTCAACGAGTTTGGTCAAACGTTCCAGCGGATTGCAAAGAGAATCTACGCCAATGGATCACCAACTCCCACCGGCGAGTCGCGACCAGCACCGGCGGGACGATATCCAGGTTGTCAAAGATCGTCAGCAGGAATCAGACGGGCTGCAATTCCCGTAGCTTCAATCGGCGTCTCGCGAATTCAATCGAGCGTCCGCCGCCATCTTTCGGTTGTTCTCGAAGACGTCGCCGCGCTTCTTGCAGTTCGTTGGATTTCTTGATCTGGACGTTGCCCGCTGGCTCGGTCCAAAGCGATTGCAGAAGTTCGCAGTGTTCACGGTCTCGGTCGATTTGTGCGTGCGTGAATACTTTGGCGGGATCGACGTTCATGGATTTCAGCATGTGGTCGAATGATGCAATGCCGTCGACCATTCCGGCGGCTACGGCGTCTTGTGGCCTTAACAGCCGGCCTTGCCCGAAGTTCTGCCGGACCTTCGCAGTGGTCGTCGGCGTGTATCTGGCCAATGCGTCGATAAACATGTCGTGGTAGTGGTCGACGCCGCGTTGCATTTCGGCGGCTGCCTCTGCGGGTAGTGGGCTCCACCAGGCACCTTCAGTTTTGAATTTGCCCGCGGAAATCGCCGTCAGCTTGATACCTTCATTTGCAAGCAGTTGAGACCAATCTTCGTGCATGCTCCAAACACCAACGCTGCCAGCGCCACCCGATGGAGTGATGTACATTTTATCCGCCGCCGCTGAGAGCCACAGACCAGCGCTGGCCACCATTGGATCGGCGATGGAGATGATGGGTTTTTCGCCGCGACCTTTGAAAATCTTGTCGCCAAGTTCAGGAACGCCGGAAACTGAACCGCCGCCTGTGTCGTAGTGCATTATGATCGCTCGAATCCCATTCGTGTTTAACGCCAAATCAAACGCCGCCGAACACGCTTCGCAGCTCGTACCAGCAAACCAATCGGATTGACCGCGCTGCGTGATTGGACCGTGAACTTTTAAGATTGCGACGGCTCCACGGACAAACGTTCCCAGAAGTCGAGTCGGTAGGCATTGCGGACCGTTTCCGTGAAGTCCGCCAACCCACTCCAGCTTGACGGCTTGTTGGTCGATCGCATGTTGTCGACAATCCACGAGAACGGCACGATGCCCGCTTCCCGCAGTTTGGTCA
>CAUZVF010001130.1:0-2687 GCA_963582955.1 Planctomycetota bacterium | reverse complement strand
GCGAAACGGCCGGCAAGATCCTGGAACTGATCGCGCAGGAAGCCGGCGGTGAGTTCGCGTTCCGAGTCGTACCGCGTTACGGCCGTGAGATCATCGTGGCCGAGTTTACGGAAGTTCCGTTTGGTCCGGCATTCGTCATCGACGACGACTGGTTCGTCATCGGCTTGCAATCTCAAAACATCGAGACCTTCCTATTGCGGCTCGATGGGAAATTGCCGAAATGGTCGCCGTCGGAATCGCACAAACAAGCCCTGGCGGAGCTGCCCAAAAAGTATTCGTCAATCATGATCAGCGACCCGCGCGCGAGCGTCCGCGGCATTGTCGGAATGGCTCCGATGATTCTGTCGTTCGCCCAAATGGGATTCAACCAGCAAGCTCGCTTTACCGGCGGTGCCGCGGTGCAGTTCCCAATCACTGCGTCGGATATTCCACCGGTCGAACTGATCACTCAGCCGTTGTTCCCCAACATTTCGGTATCGACCGTTGACGACGAGGGCATTCATTGCACCTCTCGCTCGTCTCTTCCGTCGATTCCATTGCTAACGGGTATCGGCGGCGGAAGCGGGATTGCCACAACCGGAGTTCTAGTGGCGTTGTTGCTGCCGGCTGTGCAACAAGCGCGCACGGCGGCCCGTCGGTCAAGTTCCAGCAATAATCTGAAGCAAATCGGACTGTCGCTGCACAACTATCACGATACATTTCGTCATTTGCCAACGGGTACCGTGCCCAACGAGAAGTTGAAACCCGAGAAACGTCTGAGTTGGTTTGCCAGTGTCCTACCGTTTATCGATCAAGCTCCATTACATGAACTGATCGATTTCGAGGAAGGCTGGGATTCCGACGCGAACGCGGAATGGATGAAAACCGTAATCCCGGCCTTGCAGAACCCTCAAAACCCTGGTGCCAAAGACTCAAAGTTTGGAACGACTCACTACGTTGGCATCGCCGGAATTGGGAAAGACGCCGCCGAGCTGAAACTGCCCCATAAACGCGCGGGTGTGTTTGGATACAACCGCAAGCTGAGGTTCCGCGACGTGACGGATGGTTTGTCGAACACCGTCGCCGTCAGCGAAGCCAGCAAGGATTTCGGCCCTTGGGGTTCGGGCGGCAAAGCGACGATCCGGGGGTTGACCAAGAAGCCGTACATTAACGGACCCGATGGAATCGGAAGCTCATTCCCCGGCGGCTGCAACATGCTGCTACTGGATGGTTCTGTCCGCTTCATTAGCGAAAACATCGATCCTTCGGTGATGGAGTCCCTATCAACCATCGCGGGTGGTGAAATCATCGACCAATTCTAGGCGAGTGGCGGATGAGAACCTACCGCTTGAAAACCATGGGCTAGCGCCCAGCTGCTGATTTCATCAGCCACGACGCGCTAGCGTCCGGTTCCTGCTGGTAACTTTGTATCCGCCACTCGCCCTAATTCAACTCAGTGTTGTTAACGCGAGTACCACGCAACCAAGCGCGCGATGTCGCCCGTGAAAGCCAGCATACGCACGCGCCGGCGAAAGTTGCGTTGTCCGAACTGTGGCGTGTAGCCGTGATAGTGATCGGCCAGAGCGATCGCGTCAGCGACGTCTTGAGTCGACAGTTTGTCACGCCCCTTGCCCACCGCCAACCAGCGGGCCAGCCACAGCATCGAGGGATAAACCAACGCCAGTGCCTGGAATCCCTCGACAAACGGAATGTCAAAAAATGCCCGGCCGCAAAACTGAAGGCCTTGCGTTTTGACTCGGAAGTACCGAGTGAACATTTCTTCTGCCTCATCGGTCAGCCCGCCGAACGGTTGTTCCAAGGCATCAAAGGCAATCGGCGTAAAGACGTCATGCAATGGCGGAACGTTGCCGTTCCCGCGAGCAAACTTGACGCCCGTCGCAAACAGCCGCATGCGGCCACGAAGGCCGGTCTCCCAATTCGAAAGGCTGTCGTTGCGGGCATATTGCGATGCCAGCATGCGGAACATCAGCCGTCCCGATCGCGTCGGTTCGTCAACGCGACTCATATCCCGTGCAACTTCTTGCTCGGCGGTTTCACTGATGATCTGCAGAAACTCATCCAGCCGACCTCCCAGCACGCTATCGAATTTGGATTGGTTGACAATGTTGACCCAATACAGCGATCGCATCAGTTTCACGGCGACCGGCAAACCGGGGTCGGACATGGTGTCGTCCAACCGCCGGACAAACCTTTTGAAATCGGGCCAATCGGCCTGTTGGCTGGATGTGATGTTCGGCGCCGGCATGTCCGTGACCGTCGGCGGTACGACCTCTTTGGCCATCTTCTGCAAGTCTTTGCGCTGGTCTTCGATTCCTTTGCCTTTGCATCCGACAACCGACGGACAACTGAACCGAAAACTGACCGTGACTTTTTTGCCGGACGGATGAAACGCATACGGATAAACGCGGCATGCCAGCGGCTTGGACGGTTCGCCAAACTTCGCGTGCATGCGGCACAGGCCCTTCTCGTCCAGGAACACACACGCCCCGTCGTCCAACGAATTCAATCGCCAACGGCGCCGCCACGGAGGCCCAAATTTGACAACGACTGGCATACCCTCCGGAATGTCATCCTCGGGTTTCCAATTCTGGTCGGCAATCCGTTGCCGTTCTTCCTCGGTGATCTCGACAAGGTGTTTGCGGCAGCAGTCACCACAACTGTGGCAACTCCAGTTTTGCAACGTCGGA
>CAUZVF010001129.1:0-2690 GCA_963582955.1 Planctomycetota bacterium | reverse complement strand
TGGCGTTTGAAGAGAAACTGCACGCCAAGAAATCGATCATCGTCGGTTCTTTCGCCGGCCTGTGCCTGTTGCTGGCAACGCTGCTGCATTTGCTGTCGTTCGGTGACGTGCATCTTCCCGACGGGCACAACTTGGAATTGCCGATTTACATCCCCGCGATCGAATGGGGAGTGATCACGATCATCCTCGGCGCCAGCCTGTTCGTCGAAGTCACTAGCCGCAGCGGCGTCTTCACGTGGATGGCCATCAAACTGACGAAAAAATCCGGAGGCGATCCGTGGTACTTGTTACTCGCTTATGGAATTCTGACCGTCGTGTTTTCCGCCGTACTGAACAACGTTACGGCGATGATCATTATTGGCAGCCTGACGACCGTCTCGCTGAAGAAACTGAACCGTAGCGACTTGTTGTTGGGATTCCTTGTGACTGAAGGCTTGCTAACCAACGTCGGCGGCCTGTTGACGTTAATCAGCAGCGTTCCCAACATCATCGTCGGCAAGGCGGCGGGAATCTCGTTCGCGAAGTTCTTCCTCGTCGCCGCGCCCTACGTTGTGGTTGCAACAGCCGCGACGTTGTTCATGAGTAAGTGGAAGTTCAAGATCTCCGGCTTGAAAAACGAAGCCGACCGCGGCG
Source organism: Planctomycetota bacterium (assembly GCA_963582955.1). Classification (GTDB taxonomy): domain Bacteria; phylum Planctomycetota; class Planctomycetia; order Planctomycetales; family Planctomycetaceae; genus CAUZVF01. The sequence goes on along the minus strand of CAUZVF010001129.1, from coordinate 2,057 downwards.
AGGCACGCCGCTTGGTCGACAGCTTTGACGAGAACGAGAGTATTCCCAGCACGCAATTCTTTTGGTTCTCAGTCGGAGCCTTATTCCTGTTCATTGCCTGTTTGGCCGGACAATCCGCGTTGCCGTGGGACTTCGACAAATTGGGAATGGGCTTCGTTGCCTTGTTTTTCGCGGGCGCGGTGCTGCTGGCGTACAAGCACGAGGTCGACAAATTCTATTCCGCCATCGATTGGGACCTGCTCGGCTTTTTCGCCGCACTGTTTGTCGTTATCAATGTCATGGAACACGCGATGGTGCTGGAAATGATTGGCGAGGGAATTCGTATCGTGTTGGATCTGCCAACTCAGGCGGCTTCGGGAGTCTTACTGCTTTCTTCAGCGGTCGCCAGTTCAGTCACCGACAACATTCCACTCGCGGCCATGTTGGCTCAGATTCTCAACAACATGGGGACCGACGGCGATTCGCCTTATTGGTGGTGCGTCATCTTCGGAGCCAACCTGGGCGGCAACATCACTCCGATCGGCTCAGCCTCAACGGTCGTGGCAATGACCATCATCAGCCGCCAAAAACTGCCGCTGACATTCGTCGGTTTCGTCAAGCTCGCCGTCCCATTCGCCGCCATGCAGATTGTTCTGGCGGTCATCTACATGTTGGTCATCGGGCCACTGCTGTAAAGGGGAAAAGGATATTGGTAACTGGATTCGCAAGAATTCAGGCAGCAAAGTGATGCGACTGAATTCTTGCGAATCCAGCTACAGCGCTCACGTCGATGGCCGCTTATTTATCGAGCAAATGCTGCTGCGACTTGGGCACTCGATCGTACCGCAGCTCGCCACCTATCAGTCGCATGAGTACCCGTCCGCGGCCCGGTTGTCGTTTGAAGAGGTAATCGGATTTCGGGGCCGGAAAGTTAGGGACTTCGGCTTTTGTCTTTTCGAACATCGCCAATAGGCGTTTGACAATATCTGGATGTTGGTTGGCGATGTTGTGTTGTTCGCCCCCGTCCGTTTCAAGATCGAAGAGCATCATTTTCGTTGGCTGGTCGCCTGTGGTCAGACCGGGATGTTCGGTCGGTTTGGGTTGTTCATACGGAGCCAACAAGGTGACTCCGTCGGGGCCACGTGGGTCGATCCAATTGGCCAATGCGTCGCGTGACAAATTGCTGAATCGGATCGGGCCAGGACTGCGGACATGCAGTTTCCATTTGCCGGCACGGATTGTTGCCAGAGCCGTGCCTTGCATTCCGTAAATCGCATCGTGCCGGCTGGGTGCTGTCGCGCTCTTGAGCATCGGCATGATATCGCGGCCATCGATGACTCGATCTTTGGGGACGGGTACGCCAGCGAGTCGGCAGAGCGTCGGGAAGACATCAATCGTCGCGGCCGGTTGGTTGTTGACAACTCCGGCCGGAATGACGCCCGGCATGCGGGCGATCATTGGTACTCGCAGCCCGCCGTCCCAAGTCTTGCCTTTCATGCCACGCAATCCACCCGTCGATCCGCCGTACCACGGCCCGTTATCCGATGTGAAGATCACGAGCGTTTTCTTATCGAGACCCAATTGTTTGACCTTGCCGAGCACCTCACCCACCGCCGCATCCAGTTCGGCGATCACGTCAGCATACAAATTGTCGCGCGTTTCGGGAGTGTAGAAATTGTCCGACGCGGCGAGCGGTTTGTGCGGCATGGCGTGCGGCAAGTAAACGAAAAACGGCCGGTCCTTGTTCCTTTCGATGAATTGCAGCGTGCGATCCGTATAACGCCGAGTCAATGAAGCCTGGACAACCGGGTATTCGACGACACGTTCGTTGTGGACCAACTGCACCGGGTACATGTCGTTCGAATACAGAATTCCGAAATACTCGTCAAAACCTTGCGTCCGCGGCAGCCACTGTTTCTTGTGTCCCAGATGCCACTTACCATAGGCGGCGGTCGCGTAACCGGCGGATTTCAGTGCCTCGGCGATTGTGATTTCAGAATGTGGCAGCCCAAAGTTCGAGTTTCCCGAATCGGGCGACGGGTTCCTAACGACCGAATGCCGGAACGGATAACGCCCCG
>CAUZVF010001128.1:0-2696 GCA_963582955.1 Planctomycetota bacterium | reverse complement strand
GCAGCAATAATTGAGATGCTGGGTCACTGTTGTTAAAACGCCACTCACATTCCTTCAAATATAGCCCAAACCTTCAAATATAGCCCAAATTGCACCTTCGGAACGCCGTTAAATTTACGCATATGGCGCTTCGCCTGGTTCCAGAAATTCTCAATACCGTTGATGTGATTCCCGTGCTCGGCAAAGGGCAGTGTCAGGGGAAATGTGCTTGAGCGGAAGTGGGCGGTTTCGTAGCCTTCTCGGATGAAAAATCCCTTCCGATATTTCAAGACGTCTTCGGAAATCATCCGTTTGGCTGTGATGATGTATGTCCGGTTTCCGCTTTCACTGCGGCAAGTCGAAGATTTGCTCCACGAACGCGGCGTCGATATCAGCCACGAAACGGTTCGCGCCTGGTGGAACCGGTTCGGTCCAATGTTCGCGGCGGAGATTCGAAAACGGCGACTTCACCATCGATTGTTTTCGACCTGGCGTTGGCATCTCGACGAAGTTTTCGTGCGTATCAATGGCGAAACGCACTACCTCTGGCGGGCGGTCGATCACGAAGGCGAGGTGCTGGAGTCATTTGTCACTAAGCGGCGTGACCGCAAGGCTGCATTGAGATTTTTGCGCAAAGCGATGAAACGATACGGTCGCCCGAACGTGATCGTGACAGACCGGCTTCGATCTTATCCGGCGGCGATGAAAATCATCGGAAATGCCGGGCGCCAGGAGACCGGACGCTGGCTGAACAATAGAGCCGAAAATTCACACCAGCCGTTCCGGCGACGAGAGCGCGCGATGGCGAAATTCAGGAGCGCTAAATCTCTACAAAAGTTCGTTTCGGTCCACGCTTCGGTCCACAATCATTTCAACCAGGAACGTCATCTTCGCAACCGCCAGAACTTCAAACTCAACCGATCGGCCGCCCTTGCCGAATGGCGTCAAATTGCCGCTTGAAACCACGGGCGGTCGGGATTTGTTGGCGCGGCCACTTTCCTCTGACAGTATCCGACGAAGCAGCCCTAGTCGAATTAATTGGCCTGGTTCTGGCGACCCGCCCGATAATGGGTGTTGCGTAGCAACCGGCCGGGCAGCGACCCAACATGTTTGCCGTCTTCCATCAACACCTGACCGTTGACGATGGTCATGCGGATTCCTTCCGCCGGCTGCCGCATACGCATTGCGCCACCGGGAAAGTCGTGCACAACTTCATTCGGCAGCGGGCGTACCGTATCGGGATCGAAGATTACGATATCCGCGACCATACCCGGCTGCAGCAGTCCCCGGTCATGCAGGCCGAAGATCGACGCTGACTCGAAGGTCAGCCGCTTGACAGCGGTTTCCAACGACATCGCCTGTTTCTCCCGCACCCATTCGGAAAGAAGCCTTGTGCTGTAGCCGAAACCAGCCTGGAACTGCACATGCGCGCCGCCATCCGATAGGCCGATCAGGGCATTCGGATAGTTTAGGATTTCCGCGACCGCCGCCTCGTCCACATTGACCTCGCTCTGCAGGAAGGCGGTATCAAGATTCTCCTCGATGGCGAGATCGAGCAGCGCATCGATGACGCCCTTGCCCTGTTCCTTTGCAATCTCGCCGATGGTTTTGCCTTCGAGGTTCTTATTCTTCGGCAGCACCGTCTGCTGCACGGTGATGTGATCCCACCACTCGCGGGAAATTCCGGTGGGGGTGAAATCGAGTTTAAACTCGACGGCCTCTTCATGGAGCTTCTTGCGGATTTCCGGGTCAGCATAGGCGCGCAGTTTTTCGTCGTCTGGCGCGATCAGTATTGGGTGCCAGGTCGGCAGACCGCGGAAAGACTGGGTATTGCGCATGGTGAAGAAATCGGTGATGGCGTTGGGCGTGCACATCGGATAGGCGCGAATGCCTTTGGCGACCGTTTCGTCGATCTTCGCCATCTGCTCCTTCCACTGTCCGGGATATTTCAGGTTATGCAACAGGGTATTGTAGACGACGGGACGGCCCGTGGCTTCGGACAGGCGACTCATCAACCCCGTCTTTACCTCCGCGCCGTTGCCGCCGCCGCTTTGAATAATGCCGGTGCCGAGTTCTCGCAATACGTCGCAGATTGCGAAGATTTCCTTCTCCTCGGCCCACAGTGCCGGCACGTTCACGCCCCGCGGATCGAAATGACCGGCGTTGCGCGAAATCGACAGACCAAGCGCGCCGGCGAGCATGCCGTCGCGCACCACTGTGCGCATCTCCTCGATCTCTTCATCGGTCGCGGCGCGTTCCTGGGCGGCATCGCCCATCACGTAATAGCGGATCGCCGAGTGGCCCATCAGATTGCCGACATTGACGCCAAGCCCGCTGTCGAGCGTGTCCATATATTCCGCCACGCTCTCCCAACTGACATCGATGGTGTTGAGTACGTCCATCGGTATCGCTTCGACATAGGACAAGAACCCGGACAGGCGTTCCTGCGTGCCGGGCCGCACCGGCGCCAGCGACAGCGAACAGTTGCCTATGATCACCGATGTGGCGCCGTGATCGCAAGAATTCGAGCACAGCGGGTCCCAGGTCACCTGGGCATCGAAATGGGTGTGGTTGTCGATGAAGCCGGGCGCGACCACAAGTCCGTCCACATCGATGACCCGTTCGGCCGAGCCGCTTAACTTGCCAATCTCGACAATTTTGCCGTCCTTGACGGAGATGTCACTACGGTAGCCCGGCATACCCGAGCCGTCGATAAT
>CAUZVF010001127.1:0-2696 GCA_963582955.1 Planctomycetota bacterium | reverse complement strand
GTGAAAATTGAATTGCTATTCGAAAGACAACACAACTTCTCGCAAGAGGGGGCTAGAGCCTCCGTTGGGGGAAACCAGTTCTGCGGCGTATTGCAGATATTTGGCGTCCTGCGGAAGCGAGAAACTTTGCTGGGGCGTGATGGGAACCCATTTCGATTTTTGCAGCGATTTTTGTGAAGCAGCAGCGCGGACCTGGAAGCGAATCACTGTCTTGTGGGGCGTTTCTCCCTGCCATTCGAGTGTTAGCTGTCGATTGCCGGCGGGTACCGCCAACGTGGATGAGAGAAATCTGCAGCTGTCACTTCGATCGTAGATGTTACCAGGGTTGATTCCGACCGAGTAATGCGGTCCCACCGTGGGCAACTTTGTCCGTCGCTCAATCGAGTAACCCCGTTTGTCTCCCCAGTAGATGTAGCTGCCGAAAGTATGATCTCCATCTTTGATGTGATTGTGCACAATGATGTCGAGAAATCGGTCATGATTAAGATCCAGCACTTGAATGCCGCAAGAAGATTCGGCGGGCAACTCGGTTCGCTGCTGGTTTGAATACTCGTGCTTCGAGTTTCCCCAAAAGATGAAGATCGGCAGGCTGCGCGTTTCAGCTCCCTTGTAGTTACTCGACACAAGATCCAGGTGACCATCACGGTTCAGGTCGGCGACGATAATCTCCCCTGCTGAGAATGCTTCGAGTTCGGTGCGATGATTGTCGTTGAAGCCTTTCTCGTTTCCCCAAAATATGAACGACTTGGTATGGGGGTTCTGTGTCTCCAGGTCGTGCATACCTGGAAAAACCAAATCGAGCCAACCATTTCCGTCCAAATCGGCGATCGCAGGAGCGCCCACGCCATTTGTCTGCAACAGAGTTGAGGGAATCGCATTGAATCCGTTCGGACCGCCAAACAAAATTTCCGACCGGCCGTTCATTGTCTCGCCGTTTGGGACAATTAAGTCGAGATAGCCGTCCTGGTTCAAGTCGGCCGATGAAATGCCACAGCAACTGCGTTCGGCTTGAGTCGCGATCTTCTTGCTCCTCTCCGCTGCAAACCCGTTGACCGATCCCCACAGAATGATCCCGAGGTTCGGCTGCCGCGGATCACCACTGAATGTCGAGAAAACGATGTCCAAGAATCCATCTCGGTTGAAGTCGCCGACCACGACACCCACCGTCCGCATACCGAGGTCGAGTGACTCGCGTTTTTTGAAACCGTCGGCACTGCCCCAGTGAATGCACGGCGGCTCGCCGCTAAAGATCACATCGGGGTGGCCGTCATCGTTCAAGTCGGCAATCTTCGAATAGTAAGGCCCATCGGCGGACAATAGTGTTGCGTCAGCCTCGGAATAGAAGTGCGCCGGATTCCCCCAAAAGACGACTGAAGGAACGCCATGGTCATACACGCCACTGCTTTGGTTCATCAGGACAACATCGGGTATTTTGTTACGATCCAAGTCGGCTGCCGCAACGCCGACCGCGCCAAATCCTTGAAGGTGCGTCCGATGGGAAGCGTCATAGCCCTCGGCAGATCCCCAATAGATATAGGACGGCACATCGTGGCTTTCGCCGTCGTGAGAGTTGGCAAACAGCAACTCGGCAAAACCGTCACTGTTTAGGTCAGCCGTGGCCAACGCTCGCGGCGAAAACGTCGGCAGCAGAACTTTACGTTGTGGATCGAATCCTTGCGCAGAGCCCCAATAGACTTCCGAATGCGCCTCTCCAGTATGATGGTCTCCAGCATGATGGTCGCTATCACCGGTAGCGTTGGAAGCGAAGGCAATATCGACGTGCCCGTCATTGTTAAAATCGGCCATGACGGCGTCTTTTGCGTGTTCGGTCGGCAGCCGTGCCGAGCCCGTCGCGACACTGAAGTCGGCCGATCCCAGATAGATTGACGTGCCGGTCTTCGTTGAGCTGACCAGGAGGTCGTCCGCTCCATCTCGATTCGTGTCACCGGCGCGTACGATACCGGGATCCCCCCCCTCGATTTGAAGACGCTGTTCGGGGCCGAAACCCTCTTTTCCACCCAAGTAAACAACGACGCTTTTTTGGCGTAAATTGTTGTTTGCAAATGCAAGGTCCGGCCATTGATCGCCATTGAAATCACCGGCTGCACAACTGACGGCACTCAGCGTCGAAACGGAGGATCGACGTTCGGTCGAAAAACCTTCGGGACCGCCCCAGTAAATAAATGACTCCCGGTGGTTCTTATATCCCCAGCGATCACCTGTCTCATTCCCGAAATTTGCGAAGACCAAGTCCAAATGGCCGTCACGGTTAAAATCCGCTACGGCAAAGTCACGAGCGAATAGTGTGGGCAGCTTGGTCATCCGCTCCTTAGAATACCCGTCCGGCCCTCCCCAATACACGTAAGCATCCATGTGCACGGAGTAATTATGGATGGTGTTGACGAAGACGATTTCCAGAAACTGATCGTCGTTCAGATCGATCAGTTTGACCGGGCCGCCCCCAAACGTGGGTAGAAACGCGACATGCTTGTGCCGCTTTTCGATTGCTTGAACAAGTTTGTAGGCGGGCATTGTCTCCTTCCAAAATGCGGGAAACAACGATTGATATCCTTTTTGGCTGCCCCAGTAGATGAAGGCATCGACGGTTTCGATCGCGTTATGATCTTGGTTGACGAGCAAGTCGAGTTGGCCGTCGCCGTTCAAATCCCACCGTGGAATCAGCTGAATGGTTCCCT
>CAUZVF010001126.1:0-2704 GCA_963582955.1 Planctomycetota bacterium | reverse complement strand
AGACGGCGTGAAATTGCCTTGGGCGACATGTCGCTTGAAATGCCGCGGCTCACAGACTTGTCATCCCGTTCTGTCATTCGTCATCAAGTCCCAACCTGCTCAAATCGAAACAACTCGTCCGTCAGGTTCATTTCTGCTTCGACTTTGTATTGAGAATTCGAGTTGTCCAGGGTCTACAAACATTCTAGTTCGACAACACCGTTCTGCGTGAAGGGGCCGAAACTTACTTCCCGGCACAACCCTTGTTGCGTTGATACGCCACACCTAGAATCTCGGATGTGGCACGTCTGTCTTCAATCCCTCCACCGAAAGCTGCTTGATGCCCCGCCAGTTTGTGAAAGATTTGAACGACGGTGAAGCCGTCGACGAGATTTATCTGCTCGCTGACAAGCAACTACGAGCCAACCGCAACGCCAATCTGTATTTGCTGTCACAGCTCCGCGATCGCACGGGGATGATCAGTGGCTTGATGTGGAACGTCACCGAAACGTCCACAGCCGGAGTCGACGCTGGACATTACGTACACGTGAAGGGCAAGGTGCAGTTGTTTCAAAGCAACATGCAAATCATCCTGACGAACATTGAACCGGCAGACGCCGACGCGATCAACTCGCCGGATTTTGAAGAGGGACCCAATGAAAGTCTCGACCGGCTGATGACGCGGATGCGGGAGATCCTGCTGTCGATCGATGACCCCAGTATCCGGGCGGTGATGGAATGTTTTCTGATTGACGAGCCGCTGATGCAGCGATTGGGAAAAGCTCCGGCCGGTGTCAAGGCACACCATGCCTATCCGGGCGGACTGGTTGAACACATCGTCAACATGCTGGAAACAGCCAAACGCATCGAGGACCTGTATCCGTCCGTAAATTTCAATTTGGTGCTGGCCGGAGTTTTCCTCCACGATCTGGGCAAAGTCCGCGAAATGGATTCGGACATGTCGCTGGTTTACACTGACGAGGGGCAGTTATTGGGACACATGTCAATCGGCGTCGAGATGCTAACCGAGAAAATCGCCGAGGTCACCGAGCTAACCGGCGAACCGTTTCCCACCGAAACGTGTCTTCGTCTGAAACACATGATTCTCAGCCACCACGGGTCCTACGAGTTTGGTAGCTCGCGGCTTCCGATGACGCCCGAAGCGATCACTCTGCACTACATCGACAACCTCGACGCGAAGATTCACGAATTCAACCGCGAAATCGAGGCCGACCCGAATTCTCAGTCGAGCTGGACGCCGTTCAACGCGCGCATCAGCCGCAAGATCTACAAAGGGCAGCGGTAAAACGCGCGAATTCGACACCCCCTCACCGCCTTGTGCGACAGGTTGGCCACCGCTGGGCTTGCCCCAGTGGAGCCGTGATTGAAGGCTAGAAACAGATGCGATTTAACGACTTAGGCCACCACGCGGCGTTCAAAAATGTGGGTAACGACAAGCTCCTGAGAGTTCGGAAATAACACGAGTCTTACGACTACTGCTACCCGACCCCTTCACACAAAGTGGCGATATCAAATTAGAATTCAGTAACAGCAATCAAAGGTTAGAAGTTAGTGGTCAAAGACCGTAAACACAAAAAGTCACGATCGCGTGAGCGATCAATCCCCAAGTCACAATTCTCAGATATCGAACAGCGGATTCTCGAATACGTAAAGCAGCCGGGTTACAAGGCGAAGAAGGCGAAAGGCCTTGCCAAGAAACTTGAGATCAACAAAAAGGAATTGCCGAATTTTCGAGCAGTGCTCGACAGCTTAGTTAGCGCCGGTTCCATCAAAGAGGGCCGCAACGATCTAATTCGGCCCCGCGCAGCGGCCGGTTCTGTCGAAGGCATCATCAAGCTGATCAGCAGTGGTGCCGGATTCCTGATACCGCACTCGCCACGCAGCGAAGGGCAGTCGCTGCCGAACGATGTTTTCATCTCGGCCAACGATTTGCACGGAGCGCGCACCGGCGACGAAGTCCTCGCGGTGCTGACCAATCGCCGCCGCCGAGGTGGACAGCGTTGCGGACGGGTCACCGAAATTATCGACCGGGCGACCACGACGTTTGTTGGAACTTACTTCGAACGCGACGCCCGCGGTTTCGTCGATATCGACGGCAAGGATTTCCAATCATCGATCTTCGTCGGCGATCCTGGTGCTAAGGGGGCTCAGCCGAATGACAAAGTCGTCATCGAAATGCTGCGATTTCCCACTCCGTATCAAACGGGCGAGGCGGTCGTTACCAGCGTGCTGGGGCCGCGTGGCGAGCCCGGTGTCGACAACCTGACGATCATCCACGAATTCGGCTTGCCGCTGGAATTCCCGGATGAGGTCATGGAAGAGGCTCGCATCCAAGCCGAGCAGTTCGACGAGGCCGATCTCGGTGACCGTCTGGACCTGACCAAAGAGACGATTGTCACAATCGACCCAGCCGATGCCCGCGACTTTGACGATGCGATTTCGCTGTCCCGCTCGGACGACGGCCAATGGCGGTTGGGAGTCCACATTGCCGATGTTTCTCACTTTGTTGAACCCGACGGGGCTCTCGATCGGGAAGCGATCAAGCGCGGCAACAGCGTTTACTTGCCATGCCAAGTGATCCCAATGCTGCCCGAATTGATATCGAATGGCTTGGCCAGTTTACAGCAGGGCAGAGTGCGGTACGTCAAATCGGCTTTCATCGATTTCACGGCCGACGGCAGCCCATTGAATGTTGAATTCGCCA